>JALXCD010000141.1 GCA_026991135.1 Deltaproteobacteria bacterium
CAAAGGCAACCGAAGGCGCAAAAAAGGGAAAGCCGTGGGCAAAGTTTGTGGTGCCGTCAAGTGGGTCAACAATCCAGAAGGTGCCATCCCTAAGCTCAGTGGACTCTGCGCTTTCTTCAGCCAGAAGCTCACCGTTTGCCACTCCTGAAAGGGCCTCTTTCAAGATTTCCTCGGACTTATAATCGGCCTCTGTAACAAGGTCTATCTCCCCCTTGTAATTGACCTCATGGGGCCTTTCATAAAGCCTTGCTATTTCATTGCCGGCCTCTAAAATAGCGCCAACTGCAATCTCCAGTATGTCAAAGGCAAGGGGGTCATCCCTTAATACCTTGCTGGCAATACCCATTATCTTGTCTTTCATAGCTTTTTTCCTTTCCCTAATCCCTTAATGGCGGGTTAAAATAGCCAAATTTAAGCTGTGGAAACCTCTTTTTTAATAGCCTGACCATCCCTTTAACCCCAAGGGCGTTTCCCTTATCCTCAAAGCCTATACTTTCAAGATACCAGTCAGGATCGATATTGTGATTTCTAAGCTGGATAAGGTCAAGGCCAAATCTTTCAATAAGATTCGAAAGCCTTTCCACATGATCCTCCCTGTCTGTAACCCCTGGCATAATAAAAAGATTCAGGGAGACGTGAAGGCCTGCTTCCTTGGCCATCTTCCAGCTAGCCAAAACGTCCTTGAGGCTGTAGCCCTTGGGTCTATAGTAGCGGTCATAGTAGTCGGTATAAAGGGAATTTAGACTGATCCTTATGCTATCAAGCCCGCTTTCAATAAGGCCCTTTAATCTTTCGGGAAGGCTTGAATTGGAATTAAGATTGATGGTTCCTTTCCTGGTATTTTTCCTGATGCCTTTTATGGCAGAGGAGATGAGCTCGGACTGCAAAAGGGGCTCCCCCTCACAGCCTTGGCCAAAGCTCACCACTCCCCTTTTCACTCGTTTAAGATGAAAAAGAGCCACCTCTTTTACCTCACGAGAGGAAGGGACAAAGGTTATCCTTTCCTGGGTAGCTGGGGGGCCGCCTTCTTCCTGTAAAGACAGACACCCAAGGCACCTTGCATTACAGGCCTTTGATGTGGGAAGAGGAGCCTCGAATCTTCCTAGGAAAAGGTTTTTGGCCGCAGGACACCCATAGGTGAGACTGCACTTTCCAAGGTGCTGAAAAAGCCTGTTACCCTTAAATCTTCGAAGAAGGACCTTTGTCCTTTTGACCACCTCCCTTTGGTTAAAGCCCCTTATGTCCTGTCTTTTATCTGGATCGCTTCTAAAGCCGCATACCCAGAACCTTCCTTTCCACCAGCCAACAGCCGTATAGGCAAAAAGGGGAAGGACCTGGGCCCTGTCTTTCTTTTTAAAGGCGCAAAGATAGGTCTGGGTATAGGCAGGGGCCATGAAGGCAGCCACTGCTAGGGCCCTTTTGCCCTGAAATTCCGTGTCAAAATAGACAAAATCCTCCTGAAAGGGGTTCCAGGCAACAGGAACGGTATCAGGCAGGACAAAAAGCTCGCTTCCTTCCGGAAGGGGAATTAGCTCACTTATGTCAGGTCTAATAAAGTTATTTCCAAGCCTTCCGGCCATGTGAAGGCCTGGATAGTCAAATATCTCTCCCTCTTCATTGGCATAAACCAGTGTTGGAAAATCCCTTTTTGATTTATTTGTCATTGCCTTTGTAATTATTTATAATTAGTCCCTGCAATATAAAAAAGATCAAGAAAATGACCAGATTCAAACAAAAAGCCACCTTCATAGCAGGCCTTTTGGGCCTTTTTTTGACCCTTTTTCAACTAGCCCTTCATCTCAAGGGGACTGAGCTGTGTTTTAATACGGGCTGCAAGGTTGTAGAGGGCATATTAAGCCTAAGCCCTCTTTTTATAAACGGACTTGGTGCCCTATTCTTTCTTTTTATCCTAATACTTTTTTTTCTGGAAAGGCGCCTAAAAGATTTTTCCTTTCTCTTTGACCTATTGATTATTGCTGCCTTTTCCTGTGAAGGAATACTCATTGGCATTCAACTTTTCTTGGCCAGAACCTATTGTTCCTACTGCCTTTTAATTGCATCAATTATCCTTATAATTGCCCTTTTAAGGGGAGGACGAATAATTTTATCCGGCCTTTTCATTGTGGCCCTTGAACTTTTTCTGATATCAAACATAAAGTTTCCAATCTCCACAGACATCACCCTTACCCAGGGAACCTATGGTGTCAAAACGTGTTCTTCTCCAAACTCTGTTGCCTATCTGATTTTTTCGCAAAACTGCCCTCACTGCAAAAAGGTCCTCAAGGAGCTTAACGGATGCGTAAGCTGCGAAATTCACTTTAACCCCATAAGCCGCATAAAAAAGGAACTTCTTCCAGGCATGATCCCTGTTGATAACTACAAGCCCGAGGTAAATATACTAGCCCTAAAAATACTGGGAATAAATTCCATCCCTGTCTTGATTCAAAGAACGGAAAACGGTTTTACCATAATAAAGGGGGATAAAGCCATCCTTAATTTCATAAGAACAAACTGCTTTTGCCCTGGGAACCAAAAGATTGCACCGCTAATTCCCCAAGAAGGAGATTTCCTCCTGGAAGGCCCTGAAAGCGGAGTCTGCTCAGTAATGGAGGAGTGCAAGTGAAGGTAGTTCACACAAAAAAAGGGGCAAGGGAAATAATAAATGGCTGGAAAGATCATGGCCACACCATTGGCTTTGTGCCAACAATGGGGTATTTCCACAAGGGACACTTGAGCCTTATGGAACTAGCGAAAAGGCAGACAGACAAGGTGGTAATTTCCATCTTTGTCAATCCCACCCAGTTTGGCCCCAATGAAGACTATGAAAGATATCCTAGGGATATTGAAAGAGACCTTGAACTTGCAAGGAAAATAGGCGTTGACCTGGTATTTGCCCCAAAAAAAGAGGAGATGTATCCAGAAGAGACAAAAACCTGGGTTCAGGTGGAAGAAATTACTGAGAACCTTTGCGGACGCTCAAGACCTGGTCATTTCAGGGGTGTGGCAACGGTTGTGGCAAAACTTTTTAACATAATCCAGCCTGATATTGCTGTTTTTGGCCAAAAGGATTTCCAGCAGGTCCAGGTCATAAAACAGATGGTCAAAGACCTTGATTTTCCTGTGGAGATAGTCATGGCGCCAATAATTAGAGAAAAGGACGGCCTTGCCATGAGCTCAAGAAACACCTATTTGAGCGATGAAGAAAGAAAAAGCGCCCTTTGCCTCTTTAAGGCCCTTGAGCTATCAAAAAGGCTTGTTTTGGAAGATGGAATCAGCGAGATTGCCACCTTAAAGGAAAGAATAAGAGAATTTATTCAGGGCTTTCCCCACACAAAAATCGATTATATCTTTATAGGAGACCCTGAAAATCTTAAGGAAAGGGAAAGGGTGGAATTACCGCTCCTTGTTGCCCTGGCTGTTTATGTTGGAAATACAAGGCTTATTGATAATATGTTAATTGAAGGCTAGAAAAAAATGTTTCGCTTCATGTTAAAATCAAAGATACATAGGGCAACTGTGACCCAGACAGAACTTCATTATGAAGGGAGCCTCACCATAGATTCTGAGATAATGAAGGCTGCCAATGTCCTACCCAATGAGCGGGTCATGGTCTATAACATCAACAATGGAGAGCGCTTTGATACCTACGTGATAAAGGGAGAGCCTGGAAGCGGTGTCATTTGCGTAAACGGCGCTGCTGCAAGGAAGGCCTGCAAGGGAGACCTCATCATCATAGTCACCTATGCCCTTTACCCCGATAGTGAACTTAAAGACCATAAATCCATCCTTGTAATCCTTGATGACAAAAATCGCATTAAAGAGATAAGAAAAGAGCCAAGCTACCCCCTAGATGACCCTTCCCTTTAAAAAGCTTCATGTTATAAGCCTGGGCTGTCCCAAAAACCTTGCCGACACTGAAAACATCCTTGGAGGACTAGAGGGCTTCCTTGGCCCCCTGAAGATTACTGCATCCTTCGAGGAGGCAGATGTAATCCTCATAAATACCTGTTCGTTTCTTGAGGCCTCTGTCTCCGAATCCATTGAAACAATTTTGGAAGTCTCTCAAAAAAAGAAAGAAGGGGCAAAAATCATTGTCTTTGGCTGTCTTCCCCTAAGATACGGGGAAAGGCTTAAGGATCTTATTCCAGAGGTAGACGAATTTCTCTTTGAAAAGGAACCCCCTGACATAACAAAAAGGCTTTTTGAAATCCTTGATTTTCATAAGGCCAAAGGGGAATACCCCATTTTAAAAAATAGAATACTCACTGGCTCGCCATATCATGCCTATGTGAAGATATCCGACGGCTGCCCAAATAGATGCACCTATTGCCTTATACCAAAAATAAAAGGCCCCCTTAGGTGCAAACCGCCCTTTGAAATAAAAAGAGAAATAGAAGGGCTTTTGGAAAAGGGAGTGAGGGAAATTACACTTGTTGCCCAGGATCTTACGGCCTACCAGTACGAGGAATTTAATCTAGAAGGCCTCTTGAGGGAGATTCTTTCCATTAAGAAGGATTTCTGGCTTCGCCTGATGTATCTTCATCCAAAGAGCATTTCAAAGGGGCTTTTAAGGCTTATAAGGGATGAAGAAAGGATATGCAATTACCTTGATATCCCCATCCAGCATGCAAGTACAAGGGTCCTAAAAAGGATGGGAAGGGGATATGGAAGGAAATACCTCGACAGGCTCTTAGGGACAATAAGAGAAATTATACCTGACATATCCCTTAGAACAACCGTGATGGTTGGGTTTCCAGGAGAACGGGATGAAGATTTTGATATCCTTTTGGAATCAGTAAAAAAATGGCGTTTACATTACCTTGGATGTTTCATCTATTCGGATGAGGAGGAGGCCCCGTCGCACATATTCAAGGAAAAGGTCAATAAAGAGCTCGCCCAAAAAAGAAAGGACGAAATATTAAAGGCACAGGAAGAAATCTCCCTTTCGATAAACAGGTCATTTATTGGTAAAAGGATTGAGACCCTTGTCCTTGGAAGATGTGAAGAAACAGAGCTTTTGATCTGTGGAAGGGCAAGGTTTCAGGCAGATGATGTGGATGGGATGATTTACATAAATAGGGGGGACGCCAGGGCCGGGGAATTTCAAAGGGTGTTGATTACTGAGGCCCATTCCTATGACCTTGTAGGAGAGGTTTAAAGAGTCCATTGGTTTGACAATATAAAATGGCCTTGTTAATTAAAAATTATGGGCAATCAGTATCCATCGGTATTAAAAAGGCTTCCGTATTATACCTATAGTGACTACAGCCAGTGGAAGGGAGACTGGGAACTTATATCAGGAATCCCTTATGCTATGGTTCCGTCTCCTTTTTCAAGACATCAGTTTGTGATTACAGAACTCATCTATCAAATTAGGAGACAGATTGATGACTGCCCCTCGGACTGTTATGTGTTCACTGAGCTTGACTGGATAGTATCTGACGACACGGTCTTAAGACCCGACCTGGTTTTGGTCTGCCACAGGGTGAAAGACTACATCAAGAGCCCTCCAGAGGTTATCTTTGAAGTTGTATCAGAAAAAAGCGCTCAAAAGGACGAATACATAAAATTTGAGATATATCAAAAGGAAAAGGTCCCTTGGTATATACTGGTCTATCCAGATATAAAAAAGGCCAGGATTTTCAAACTGAAAAAGGGAACCTTTGAAAAGATTGCAGATTGCACAGATGGAAAATTTTTAATTAGGGCAGCCTGTCAAATTGAAATTGACTTTAAGAAATTGTGGTATCAATAACACCGTTTTAAACTTACTTTTTTAAGAAAATTCTGTTTTCCTTGTAACCTCCTTTTTAATCCGATCAAGGGCATAAGAAAGGGCAGATATTGTATTTTCCCTGAAATCTCCGGAAATGCCCAAAAGCATCACATCATCCCCAACATTTAAGATTCCTTCTGCTATCTCAACCTCCACTGCAATAACGCCTGGCATCTTTCTTGTGGCATCAATTATCTCTTCTAACCTTTTATAATCAACCCTTACATCTATCCTTGAACAAGGGCTTCCATCCCTTGAGCTTGACCTCACTATCCCGTTATGAATGAGGATCATGCCTGCCTTACCGTTAGCCTTATCCTTAAGTCTTCTTCTAAAAGCCTCTATGTCCACTTCTTTTCCCCCTCAGAAACAAGCCCTTTTAATCTTTTTCCATAGGATATCTTAAGTTCATCCAGAAATTTTGGGTTCACCTTCCCCTTCCAGGACTCCACCTTGTAAAAACGCCTGGGAATCTTAATGTCCTCCGGTGAAAAACCTGTATCAAACCTCAGTTTCCAGCGATAAAACCTTATCCTTTCTGAAAGCTCATCAAGGTTTATGGCAATATCTTTAAGGCCCACTGATTCAAGGCACATGGCAAGATATTCATTTGTATAGACACCCCTGGCAAAAAGGCATGAGACCATGGAATTTAAAAGGGCCCTTCTTGGCTCATCCTTAATCAAAAAATCAACGGCTCTTTTGACATCCCTTTCATCATGTTTTTGCTCGTAGGAATAGGCCCCTACATCAAGATGAGAGTGCCTAAAACCTAGGGCCTGGGCAGTAAAATAAAGCTCTCCTGTGGCATATCCTGCCATCTCCTGACCAAGGACACAGGCAAAATCCTCTCCGCCATATATCCTTGCAGCCGCTAAGGTCCCCCTGGATAGATGCCTGTAAAACTCAGTCTCTTGATTGCTTAGATGCCCAACCGCCTCCAAAAAGCCCTGGGCATCTCCGAACTTAAGGTCACAAATGGTTTCTTCCCTTGATATAAGGCCCTTTTCCATGGCCTCGGCAGCCCAGGCAAGGGCAACGCCTGTTGAGATTACATCCAGGCCCTTTGCATCTATCTCCAAAATGAGCTTAAGGACCTTGACTGGATCAGTAATCCCAAGCATGGAGCCTGTGGCAAAGACAGGCTCATAGTCATAGGCCACCTGTTCAAAATAGTATCTGTGGTCCTTCATGAACTTTTCCCTGATGTAGCCAAGGTGGATACAGCCTATTGGACACCCGGAACAGGCAAGGTTTCGTAAAAGGTGTCCTTCCGCAAAGGTCTCTCCTGATATCCTATCCACGTCCTTATCCCAGGTGGCACTTAGATTTCTCCAGGGAAGGGATCTAAGTTCATTAAGCTTTTTAAAATTGGCAGGGGTTCCAAGGTCATGGTATTTTTTCATCATGCCTGAATCTTCTATCCTTTTAAATATCTTGCCATAGACCTTTTTATAATTCTTTCCAGGGGGGAAAAAGGCCCTTTCATCACCAAGGATGGCTATTGCTTTAAGATTCTTTTTCCCCATGACTGCCCCTGCCCCAAGCCTTCCAAAATGCCGATAGGTATCACAATTTATGCAGGAAAAGCTGCACAGGTTCTCACCGGAAGGCCCAATCCTCAAAATGCTTCTGTGGCCACTTGCCTCTCCCACAAGCCTTCTTACTATCTTTCCTGTCTTTATGACATCTAGACCCCAAAGATAGCTAGCATCCCTTATCTCAACCCTTCTTGAGCCCACAACAAGAAGGCTTGGACGCCTCGCCTGCTCCTTTATCACAAGGGCATCTAGGTTTGCAAAAAAAAGGCTAAGTGCCGAGCGGCCCCCCGCATGGCTTTCTGTATATTGGTCATGATAGGGGGATTTAAAGGCACAAATTGTCTTACTCATCAAAGGAAATAGACCAGTCAAGGGACCTATGGCAAAAATAAGGGGCTGGTTTTCATTATGCCAGGGCGCATTTTTTAGACCATATCTTTCAAAAAGCAGGGCGCAAAGACCGCTTCCACCTACAAATTCCCTGCGACCTTCAAGCCTTTTAACCTCTGACTTTTCCCTTTTAAGATCTACAACAAGTACCCTGAAATAATCCCTGTTCGCTACCATTTTTTATTCCTTAACAAGTTCCAGGCACCTATGAGGACAAAAACTCACACACCTTCCACAATGGATACAGATTACTGGAAAACCGGAGTCATCCACTGAAACCGCATCCACAGGACATGCCTCCTTACACTCAAGGCATCCTATACAACTTTGCCTTTTAAAGATCACCCCTCCTCCCTTTCGAGGGATAAGTGCGTCTGTTGGACATGCATTAAGACAGGCAGGCTCTTTGCAGGCAAGGCAAAAGGTGGCCTCAAAGCCTGTGGAGATACCGCCTGAACTTTTTATCCTTATTCCCGATGCCTGCCAGGAAATCAGGCCATGAACCTCCCTTGCACAGGTAAGTGAGCAAATATTACAACCTATGCACCTTTTTATGTTGGATGCCCTTAAAAACTTCATTGCCATTCCTTTTTAAAAAAAATTAAATGAATTTTGTAATTTATACCAATGCCTTCTTTTGGGAAAGGGGATTGGCCTTTATTTTTCGTGTCTTATAAAGAATATGGAAAAGAAATTCGAATAGTATTAAAAGGTTTATAAAAAATCCCCAATTTCAATGGAGGTATAAATGGCTGTTAGCAATGTTGCGGTAGTTGGCCTAGGCTATGTTGGTCTTCCCTTGGCGGTTGCCTTTGGCAAAAAGATCCCCTGTATTGGCTTTGACATTATTGATGAAAAGATAGAGAATTTTAAAAGGTGTTTTGACCCCACTGGTGAGGTCTCGGAAAAGGACTTTAAGGAGGCCAAAAACCTTACTTTTACCACAGACCCAAATGACCTTAAAAAGGCCGATATGATTATTGTGGCCGTGCCCACACCCATCACAAATACCCATCTTCCAGACCTTAAACACATCGAATCTGCCTCAGAGATAGTGGGAAAGGCCCTTACAAAAGGAACTATTGTGGTCTATGAATCCACTGTTTATCCAGGGGTTACAGAAGAGGTATGTATTCCAATACTTGAAAGGACATCGGGCCTAAAAAATGGCCAGGATTTCAAGGTTGGCTATTCTCCTGAAAGAATAAATCCAGGGGATAAGGAACACACCCTTCCAAAGATTGTAAAGGTGGTTTCTGCCCAGGATGAAGAAACCCTTGAAGTTGTTGCATCCACCTATGAGCTCGTGGTGGAAGCAGGGGTTTACAGGGCCGAAAGCATAAAGGTGGCAGAGGCGGCAAAGGTCATCGAAAATACCCAAAGGGACCTAAACATCGCCCTTATGAATGAGCTTGCCATAATCTTTAACCGCCTTGGAATAGACACTAAGGCAGTCCTTGATGCAGCCAGCACCAAATGGAACTTCCTTCCATTTAAACCTGGCCTTGTAGGTGGCCACTGCATTGGTGTTGATCCCTATTATCTGACATATTGTGCCCAAAAGACCGGGTATCGTCCCGAGGTGATATTGGCAGGGCGAAGGATAAACGATTCCATGGGGGCCTATGTGGCACAAAGGACGGTTAAGGAACTCATTCATGCAGGTCTCAGGGTCCAGGGGGCAAGGGTTGTTATCCTGGGACTAACCTTTAAGGAAAACTGTCCTGACATAAGAAACACCAAGGTGGTGGATATCATACGTGAACTCAGGGAATACGGAATTGAACCCATGGTCCATGACCCCATTGCCGACCCAAATGATGCCCTAAGGGTTTATGGCATAAGGCTTATAAAGGATGCACCAACAAATTGTGATGCAGCCATTTTGGCAGTGGCCCACAATGATTATATTTCTAAAGGGCCAGGATTTGTTAAGGATATGCTTACCCCTGACAAGGGCGTTGTGATAGACGTTAAAAGCTCCTTTAAAAAGGATGACTTTAGCGAAGAGCATATCAGATACTGGCGCCTTTAATCATTGAATTAGGAGGTGGCCGCCATGTCTCTAAGTAGAGATGAAAGGATTATCCTTTTAAAGATTGCCCGTGCCTCCATTGAGGCAGAGCTTAAGGGAATGGCCCTTGAAATGCCCCAAATTACAAGTCCCAATCTCCTTGAGCCAAGGGGTGCCTTTGTAACACTCCATAAACACGGCCAGCTAAGGGGATGCATAGGCAATTTTTTCTCTGAAAAGCCCCTTTATGAGACAGTTGCAGACATGGCCCTACAGGCAGCCTTTCATGACCCAAGATTCATGCCCCTTGAGCCCCATGAACTTTCTGAAATAGACATTGAGATTTCAGCCCTTTCTCCGCTAAAGCCAATATCAAATGTAGAGGAAATAGAGGTTGGAAAACATGGCATTTATATCATAAATGGCCCATATAGAGGTGTCCTTCTTCCCCAGGTTGCAACTGAATACGGATGGGACAAATACACCTTTTTGGATCAAACATGCATAAAGGCAGGCATGATGCCTGGATGCTGGAAGGACCCAAACACCCAGATACTCATCTTTAGTGCCGAGGTATTTGGAGAAAAATCAGAAGGGCTCCTTTAGCTATCTCTCAAACTTTTTCTTCAAGGCCTCTTCCACATGAGGGGGCACAAGCCCATCCAGGTTTCCGCCAAACTGGGCTGCCTCCTTTACTATGGTGGAACTTATGTATATCCATCTAAAACCAGTCATAAGGAATATGGTCTCTATTGATCTATCCAGTTTTCTATTCATAATGGCCCTTTGAAGCTCAAACTCAAAGTCAGAAACGGCCCTAAGCCCCCTAAGGATTGCCATGGCACCCTTTTTTCTCACAAAATCCACCAGCAGGGAGTCAAAGGCCTCTACCTCCACCCTGTCATTAAAATCAATTAGTGAATCCCTTACCATCTGAAGGCGCTCTTTAATGGAAAAAAGCGGGGCCTTGGCAGGGTTTCTTCCAACGGCCACCACCACCTTGTCAAAGAGCCTCAAGGCCCTTTTTATAAGATCAATATGACCATTTGTCACAGGGTCAAAGGTCCCGGGATAAACGACTATTCGCTCCATGTTTAAGTCTTAGCCTTTCTTCCAATGAAAAAGAGTTTTGTATCTCCATAGCGCTTAAGTTTTAGTAATTCAAGGGCAGTGAAATGTTTTTGTGGAAAATCTATGGTCTTTTGCTCCTCAATTACCAAAATTCCCCCTTGGGAAAGCACATTTGGATTTTTATCAAAAAAATCCAAAAGCCTTTCAAAGTGTCCCCTTTGATATGGGGGATCGCAAAGAATCAGGTCAAACCCTGACTTAGAAGCCTGGACTGATTCAAGAAGGCTATACACATCCCTTTTAAGTATTTTCCCCTTATCCAGGAGGCACAGCCCCTCAAGATTCCTTTTTAGAGACTTTATGGCAAAAGAAGAGCTGTCAACAAAAAGGCAAAGTTCTGCCCCACGGGAAAGGGCCTCGATTCCAAGGGCGCCGGTTCCTGAAAAAAGGTCCAGCACCTTTAATCCTGAAAGGTTATCAATGAAATTGGAGGAAATTACCTGAAAAAGGGCCTCTCTAACCCTGTCTGTTGTAGGACGCAGAAAAAGGCCCTTTGGGGCAAAGATCCTTCTCCCCTTAAGTAATCCACCAGTAACCCTCACAGACCTTTGGTCATCCTATTTCACTAATCATCAAAATCCCCGCTTGGGCCCTTGTCACTGGTGATGGCCTTGGCCTTTTCCCTGATCTTTTCCTCGGTCCACTCTGCGGGATCTTCAATCCTTTCCGCCTTTGGCCCGATATCGTAGGACCCTGCCTCAATTATGGTCTCAAGGGCAAGGGGAGCAGTGTCCTTTGCATTGAAGACATCCACCAGCAAATTGTAAACAAAGTCCTCAACATCCCTTTCCATGCGCTCCCTGATCTCCTTTGGCTGGGCCATTATCTTGTTTTCAAAGGGAAGGTTGAGCTTTTTGAAGTTTCCGCCCTTCCAGCCCTGCTTTTCCGCATAGGCCTTCATCTCCTGCCAAAGCTCCTCTGTAACCCCTCTGTCCTTTATCTTTATAAGTTCTCCGTTTTCGTCGGTCTCGGCATTTCCATAATCATCCACCTTTACACCCCAGGAGATCATCTGAAGGGCCGTTGCCACATTTGCCTTGGTGGTCCTGGTCTTCTCTGCAATCTGTCTCAGTTTCTCGGAATTGTTTCCAGAGGTGCCATGCTGTGCCCCTGAGACCTTGTAGGGGCTTAAGGCCTCGTGTATCTCAGCGGTAAGATCCACCTGTATCCCTTGGTCACTTGCCTGAATCCCGTGGGTGGTACCGTTATTCAGGGCAATCCAGTCTGGGAATATGTCATGGGCATTTAGACCCTGGATGAGAAAAAGGGCCTCCTCAACAGTTGAAAGGCCTTCTTTTCCCTTGATTTCGCCAACCTCTGTCTCAAGGCCTGCCCACTTGGGAACGTATGGATTAAGCTCAATATTTGCCAGAAGGTTTTCGTCATCTG
>JALXCD010000142.1 GCA_026991135.1 Deltaproteobacteria bacterium
TCATTGCTATCTCCATGTTATTTATAAATTTAACTATTTGAGCTCTATTTCTAACAAAGCGTTTACAATCTCTCGCCTAGATATTTGTAAAAGTGCATTTACATTGCTATGTTACAGCTTTTTCATCTATGTATAAGGGAATAGGTTCATTATGTGCCTTGAAACTTTCAATATAAACTTCAATTGCTTCTTGAATATTTTTTAATACTTCTATACGTATGTCTCCTATTTCTCATCTTTGTTCAACAAAAAGGCTATTCATCTCTCTTACATTCAAATTTTTATAGTTCTCCTTTTAGGCAATATAGGCCTTAAATAGAGCTCGGCAAGTTGAGCCATGCTGACACTTGCAGGAGCGTTTGCCATAAGACACTGGGCCTTTTGTGTCTTTGGAAATGCAATTACGTCTCTAATGGTGTTTCTTCTGGCCATGAGCATCACAAGTCTATCAAGGCCAAAGGCTATGCCACCATGTGGTGGTGCGCCATAGGTTAGGGCCTCAAGCAAAAAGCCAAATTTTTCAGATGCCTCTTCATCACTGATGTTAAGGGCCCGAAAGACCCTTTTCTGGATGGATTCTTGATGGATACGAATGCTTCCTCCGCCAATTTCAATCCCGTTTAAAACAAGGTCGTAGGCCCTTGAGCGAACCTTTTCAGGCTCTTTTTCTAGAAGCTCAAGGTCTTCCTTTTTAGGGGCCGTAAAGGGGTGATGAAGGGCCTTAAATCGTCCTTCGTCCTCGTCATATTCAAGGAGTGGAAAATCCGTTACCCAGACAAAGTTCACTTTTTCTTCAGGGATTAGATTTCGCCTTCTTGCAAGCTCAAGCCTAAGCTCTCCAAGGACCTTATAGACAGTGGATTTTTGATCTGCGCCGAAAAAGAGTATGTCTCCAGGGCTTGCATCAAGCCTTTCCATGATCTCTTTTTGCTCTTCCTGGCTAAAGAACTTGGCTATCGGCGACTGCCAGGAGGAATCCTCCTTGATTTTTACCCATGCAAGGCCCTTTGCGCCAAGACCCTGGGCAAACTCTGTTAGGACATCAAGGTCCTTTCTGGACAGATCTGCCATTTCCTTTGCATTGATGGCCTTAACTACCCCGCCGGTCTTTGCAACAGTATTAAATACCTTGAGGCCACACTTTGCCCCAATGTCTGTAATATCTTTTAACTCGATGCCAAAACGTGTATCAGGTCTATCTGTTCCAAACCTTTCCATGGCCTCATTATAGGTAAGCCTTGGAAATGGGAGATCAAGCTCTATGTCCAGGGTCTTTTTAAAGATATATTTCATCAAGCCCTCAATTAGCTCCATGATGTCCTCTTCTTTTATAAAGGACATCTCCATGTCAAGTTGCGTAAATTCAGGCTGTCTGTCCGCCCTGAGATCTTCATCTCTGAAGCAACGGACGATCTGAAAATATTTTTCCATGCCGGCTATCATCAGTATCTGTTTATATAGCTGAGGTGACTGGGGCAGAGCATAAAATTTCCCAGGGTTTACACGGCTTGGTACGAGGTAGTCCCTTGCACCTTCAGGAGTGCTTCGGGTAAGCATAGGTGTTTCAATTTCCAGAAAACCCTTTTCACTCAAATATTCACGCATGGCCTGGCAGACCTTATGGCGAAGGATAAGGTTAGCCTGCATGTGCGGCCTTCTTAGGTCAATATAGCGATATTTCAATCTTACATTTTCAGAGACCTCTTTTTCTTCATCAAGGGGGAATGGAGGTGTCTTGGATGTATTTAAAATGCGTAGCTCTTCACAGGCCACCTCCACCATGCCGGTCTTTATCTTTGGGTTTTCCATGCCCTCCGGGCGTCTTCTGACCTTTCCCCTTACAGCAATGACATATTCGCTTCTGAGAGAATGGGCCTTTTCGTGGGCCTCTTTATTTACTTCAGGTGCAAAGACAACCTGAGTTATTCCTTCCCTGTCCCTGAGGTCAACAAAGATAAGTCCTCCGTGATCCCTTCTTCTGTGCACCCATCCCATTAAGGTGACTTCGCTTTCAAGGCTCTCTTCGGTGATGCTGTAACAGTCATGGGTGCGTCTAAGCTCTCCCATTGGTTCCATATCAATAATCTCCTTTGGATCTATTCTTTGATTTTTTCAAGGATTCCTTCAGGAAGCTCATCAAGATCTATCTTTTCCTGTTCCTTGGTTTCAAGGTCTCTAAGGATAGCCTCCTCATTTTCAATCTCATTTTCACCGACTATAAGGCAATAACGCGCCTTTGATTTATCTGCCTGTTTCATCTGGGCCTTGAGGCTTTTATCTTCCAGACTGAACTCACACTTAATACCCTTTTTCCTGAGATAGCCTATCCAGTAAAGGGCTTCTTCCCGTGCCTCATCTCCAAAGGCTGCTATAAAAAGGCCCTCTCTTCTTTCATCTCCTTCTTCTTCCATTAATAAGAGAAGTCTCTCTACCCCTATGGCCATACCTACTCCAGGAAGTTCCGGCCCTCCAAGGAGTTTTACAAGACCGTCATACCTTCCACCTGCTGCCACTGTGCTTTGTGCCCCGAGACCTTTTGAAACAAGCTCAAATGTGGTTCTATTATAATAATCAAGACCCCTTACAAGATATGGATTCTGCACAAAGGGTATTCCGTAGGCCTCAAGTGTATCAAGGACCTTTCCAAGATGTGAGGCACAGTCAGGGCAAATATAGTGCTTCATTACAGGAGCAAACTTTAAGACAATTTTGCACTCTTCATTTTTACAGTCAAAAACCCTCAATGGGTTTGTCTTGGCACGTCTTTGACAGTCCTTGCAGAGCTCTTTTTTATTGTTTTCAAGGAACTTTAGAAGGTCCTTCCTGTGTAATGGTCTGCATTTCGGGCAACCAAGAGAGTTTATTTCAAGTAAATGACCTTCGGGGTCTGCAAAACTTGTTACAATTTCATAGGCAAGAAAGATTATATCTGCATCTGCAAGTGGAGAATAAGAACCCACATATTCCACGTTAATCTGGTGAAATTGTCTGAGCCTTCCCTTTTGTGGTCGTTCGTGCCTGAACATTGGCCCTATGGTGTAAAGTTTCAAAAGGGGTGAGGTGTTATATAACTTATGTTCAATTACAGCCCTCAGTATGCCGGCAGTGGCCTCAGGCCTTAAGGTCAGGGACTCACCATTTCTATCTATAAAGGTGTACATCTCCTTTTCTACAATGTCAGTATGTTCGCCTATACCTCTTGCAAAGACTTCTGTTTTTTCGAGAACGGGAGTCCTAATTTCCTTAAGCCCTGTATTTTCAAAGATTTTTCTGGCTTTATCTTCTATCTTTCTGCGTCTTTTTGCCTCTTCAGGCAAAATATCCTTAAAGCCCTTTATTGCCTTTATTTGCACGTCATTCTCCTTGTCTAAGACCAAAAAATTTCACACGATATTTGCAGATTTTTAGACACAAAAATATCAAGCCCTAAATTCACCTAAAAGTTTTTGGAATTAAACCGAAAAAAGGTCTGGTTTGGGCCAAAAAAGTCCTTTTGTGCGAGAAGTACTGCTCTTATTTAATGCATGAAGGGGAGAAATTCAAGGGTTTTAACTCCGCAAGCAATTTTATTGAATTAACCTAATTTAGTTAGCACTTTTAAAATTTTTATAAAAACAAATAGTTATTAAACTCTTTAGAAATATTTTTCCTTTCAAGAGAAAAATATTTCGCGTCAAAGGAAAATTTTTTCACATTCAAAGCAAATAAGTATAAATAGCCCCATTGAAT
>JALXCD010000143.1 GCA_026991135.1 Deltaproteobacteria bacterium
AGGCAGATGAGCCTTCGTGCGGGGCAGTCCGCCGTTTCTATGATTTTTTGGCAAGTAAGGGTTTTCTTGAAAATGGGCATATAAGCTGGTGGAGCTATTCCTACTCGCCAACCGAGGTATCTAGAGGGGAGACAAACCGCCACCTTCAAAATATTTACAAGATTCTAAACGACCCCCGCTACCAGGGGCATTATTCAGATACCTTGGTGGTCCTTGGCGAATGGGGCCCGCCTTTTGCAAATCACATTGTTGACCTTGTGCCCTCGAGAAGATGGGTGGAGACAGGCGAGTACGGCACCTTTTTTGGAAAAAACATAAATGACGACAACGAGGTCGGGGCATCCCTTGTCCCCCAATACATTTTCGATATGACAAATTCAGACCCTTCCCCTTCCCTTGAGTCATATTTCCAGATTGGGGAATGGCCCACTAAGGATTACCTTCCACTTTTTAAGGGAACTGCAGGCATAATAACCGCACAGGCAACAGGCCTTTTAAAGGCCGTGTCAAATGTCTTTCTCATGCTGAACCGTCTTGAAACCCAAGAGCTTGAGACAAGGTATCGCAAAAATCCAGTGCTTAACCTCGTTGCCACATCAAGCCTGGATGCACGGAAAATTGCCGTCCTTGGCTGGTATCACCCGAGCATAAGGCCCTATGAAAAAAATGGATGGGTCGAATATGATGAACTCATGGAGGGGCTTGAACAAGACGGCATAAAACCTGTGTCCCTTTCCCTTGACTTTGAAAACCTTGCCCCAATGACCACTTACCACGTAACCATCTATAGGGTGGATAATACCCACAGCAATTCATTCAGCTATCGACACAAGATTCTGGAGAGGCTCATGGACGACTGCGGCGAAAATTCTAAGCTTTGGGAAAGGTCCTGCGTCTATAACAGCATAAGCCTGATAAATTCCTGGACCCTTGAATCCACCGGAAATGAGGCCTCTGTTGGCCTTGAATCAACTATTTCCTCACTTACTGCCGATGAAGATGGTAAAGGGAAAATAACGCTTTCACAAAGTCCCTATTCTGTCTTTTTGGTAGTGCTTGAAAGAGGCGGCATCAAAAAAGACATGTGAAAGGTCAGCCCTTTTTTAGACCTGCAATCTATTAGGAAACTCAATGGGTGCAGATGGACCAAGGAAGCCAGGTGGATTTTGATCTTCTTTTAAAGGGAAATCGCAATGAGTGGGAGGCCTTTGTAAGACGTGTTTCTCCAGTTGTCTTTTCCGTTATAAAAAAGACCCTTGTTTCTGCCGGAAGGGATACGGAGGAGGCCCAGGACATCCTTCAGGAGCTATTTGCAAGGCTATGTGCCAATAACTTTCAGATACTTAAAAGATATGATCCGGAAAGGGCACGTCTTACCACCTGGCTTTCAGTGATTGCAAGGAATATGACAATTGATTATCTTCGCCGCTTTCGGTATGAATCCTTTGAACAAAAGGACATGGCCGACACATCCCATGAAGACAATGACGAACGGATGGATTCTCAAAAGGTCCTCATATCCTTTGACCTTCTTCCGGAAAGACAGATGCTTTTGATGAAGCTCCTTTATGAGAAAGGACTAAGCGTAAAGGATGTGGCGTCATTTATGGGTGTTACAGAGCAGACAGTAAGGAGCATGCGTCATAAGGCAATACAAAAACTCAGAAACATACTGGACAAAGGGTAAATTTTTTAGGGGATGTTTCACTGGGTCTTTTCGTAATACTAAATAAAAGAAAATGGAACATTAAAGGTTGGAGTCACGATTTATAAGCAGGTGAGTTATGGAAGGAAAAAGGCTCTGGTCAAGGATAAGGATAAAGGACTCTTCAAGGGGCAAGTGTCCGGATGAGAACCTTCTTTCGGCCTATATTGATCATACACTTACAAAAAGCCAGGAAAAGGAGGTGGAAAGGCACCTTTTGACGTGTCCTTCGTGTCTTGACGCCGTTATTGAGATAAGAAGGGTCCTTGACATGCCCCAAAAGAAAGGTCTTCATGAAAGGGACCTTAAAGGCATTTTTGACCTTGTGCCCCAAGGGCCAGGCCTTGTTGAAGGGATAGTTGAAAGGATAAGGAGATTTTTGACAAAAAGGGCGGTTCCAGCACCTTGTTTTGCACTTTCCGTTTTCCTTGTTTGCGCTTTCGGGTTTTACACAGGTTCCCAGACATGGCAAAGGCAAGAAAGCTTTAACAAAAAAATTGTAGCAGAGCTAAAGTTTTTCTTTGATACCACGGAAACGGATTACCATTTTTCAGGAGACAATGGATAATGCGCTTTAATATCTTGATTGTCCTATTGACCTTATCACTTCTTTTAAATGGCTTTTTTCTGGGCGGGTACTGGATGGCCCGCTACAAGGCAAAAAAGGTGGAAGATAACCACGGCCGCATTTCGGAAATAGCAAGAATTCTAAATCTTTCCCCAGAACAAAGGAGTACATTTCAGTTATTGAAATCAAGGGCCGTAAATATCAGGCGCTCTTATCTAAAAAAGATGGAAGGGCTACGGTCACGGTTTTGGGAAAAAGTGGTTACGGATCCAAAAAATACCAGTGAAATTAATAAGATAATCCATGAGATGTCAAGGGAAAGGGAAGATTACCAAAGGGCCATTTCAAAGATAATTGCAGAATTTCTAGGTAAGCTTACAAAGGAGCAGAGGAGGAAATTTTTAGAGATAACAAGGGGTAACAAGGCGCTAAGGGCCTTGGTCTCTGGATAGAAAAGGTTTTTTAAAAAATTATTGAAAAGGAGGACAAAATGAAAAGGATAAGTATGACAGCAATGATATTGGCCACGCTCTTTTTGGCAGGCCCATCTTTTGGCAAAACCATTCATGGAACAGGATGGGTCAAGGGGACCGGTGTTATCCATGGAAGTGCCGTGGCAAAGGGAAGCGGAAGCGCCTCAGGATCTGGTATTGTCATCTACAAAAGGGATGGACACCTTAAATACAAAAGGGGAACCGGCACTGTAACAGGATACGGTGTTGCAATTGGAAGGGGCTCAGTTGTTGGAGAAGGAAAGGCAGCAGGACACGGATGGGCCCGTGGTTCAGGAAGGTATGGAAAAAGGTAATTTTTAGTCTCTCGGGATTTTCCTAGGGTCTTTAAGATTGTCTCAGATACATTTGCACCAAGGGAAATGTCAAAAGGGGGTTGATAAAGGATTACTTTTTATTTAAAAGGGCTTCCAAATTCAGGAAAGGCCATTTGTTTTACCATTGGAAAGTTTTAAGAAGCAAAAGGGCCATAAGGAAGCCCTTGAGATTGAATGGGACATGGATTTGGCACTCGAGCAAATAGGAGGGCAAAAAGAATTTCTACCCCTTTTTCTGGAAAGGTTCATACACTCAGCAAGAAAAGATCTTAAGCACATGAAGGATGCCTTTTATTCCAAAGACCTTGAAGGGGTAAGGGCAGCAGCCCATTCCCTAAAGGGTTCATCCTCAAGCTTTGGCATGAAGGGCATTTATGAAGTTTCAAGGAAGATCGAGGAAATTTCCAGAAAGGGGCAGTTTGAGGGGCTTAATGAAAGGCTTAAGAAGCTGACCTTTCTATTAAAAAGGGCAGAGGGGCTTTTGGGGAATATCCAGGAGGATACCTAGGAGAAGAGAATCTCAAGGTCCCTTGCAGTTAGGTTTCTCAAAAGGTCCTTGCTGCCGCTAAGAATTGAGCCAACGATTTCCTGTTTCTTTTTTTGAAGCCTTAACACCTTTTCTTCAACTGTATCCTTTGAAATAAGCCTGTAGGTGACAACCTTTTTTGTCTGGCCGATTCTATGTGTCCTGTCAATGGCCTGAAGCTCCACTGCCGGATTCCACCACGGGTCAACTATGAAGACATAGTCGGCAGATGTTAGATTCAGTCCAAAGCCTCCTGCCTTCAGACTTATCAAGAACGCCCTGACCTCCTCGTTTTCCTGGAAGTTTTTGACCCTTTCCTTCCTTTTGGCCTGAGGTGTGCGTCCGTCTAAGTATTCAAAGCTTATGCCCTTTTCCTCAAGCCCCCCTTTTATGAGCTGAAGCATCCTGGTGAACTGGGAAAAGATAAGGGCCTTGTGTCCACCTTCTATGGCCTCGCCTATAAGCTCAAGGAGCTGGGAGAACTTTCCAGAGGTCAGGTCCTTTTCCCCCAAAAGGGCAGGGTGGTTGGCAACCTGTCTAAGGCGCAGGAGCCCTTCAAGGACCATCATCTTTGAGCGCCCCATACCCTTTGCCTCCACCTGTTTGAAAATGGAAAGGCGATAGTGGTCCCTTATCCTTTGATAGAGCTCCTTTTGTTCATCTGTCATGGTGCACATGACAATGGATTCTATCTTGTCAGGAAGCTCTTTGGCCACCTCCTCCTTGGTGCGTCTTAGGATAAAGGGGGCAACTATCTGTTTAAGTGTTTCAAGGACCTCCCTGTCCCCCTGGGCCGCAGGCTTTGCAAAGCGTTCAAGGTACTTGTCCTTTGGGCCAAGAAGGCCAGGGTTCAAAAATTCCATCTGGGACCAAAGCTCCCCAAGGTGATTTTCAATGGGGGTACCAGTAAGGCAAAGCCTGTGATTTGCCCTGATGAGCCTTGAGGCCTTGGCGGTTTGGGACTCGGGGTTTTTGATGTATTGACTCTCGTCAAGGATGGCATAGTTAAATTCCATGTCCTTTAACTTCAATATGTCCCTTCTAAGGATTCCATAGGTGGTTAAAAGGCATTCCCCATCTTTTAGTTTCTTTAAAATGTCCTTTCTATGTGGCCCAAGGTAGGGAATGATCCTAAGTTTTGGGGCAAACCTTTCTGCCTCTGACTGCCAGTTAAAGACCAGGGAGGTGGGGGCAACTATGAGATTTGGAAGCCTTGCCCCTTCCTGCTTTTCCCTTTCCAAAAGGGCAAGGACCTGGACGGTCTTGCCAAGCCCCATATCATGGGCGAGAATCCCTCCAAGGCCAAGACCTTTTAAAAATTCAAACCAGCCAAGGGCCTCTTCTTGATATGGCCGAAGGGTTGTCCCAAAGCCTTGAGGGGCCCTCAAGGGCCTTATGCCCCTAAAGTTTTTAAGCCTTTGCCTGATCGCGTTAAATCTATCATCAACATTTGCCTCTTCAGCCTCTGAAATAAGCTCTTCAAGAAGGAGTGCATGGGCTGTGGGAAATTTGACCGTGGGCTCCTTCCCCCTCTCACCCTTTATCCTTGCAAGTTCAAAGAGCCTTTTATTTTTTTCAAGCCATTTTGAAGGAAGAATGCCCTGTCCGCCAGAGCTCAGCCTTATGGTTTTTTGGCCCTGTTGAAAGGCCCTAATGACCCTTGGAAGGGGAACAGATTCATCCCCAAATCGAATGTCTGCCTTAAGGTCAAACCAGTCCATTCCGGATGAAATGTTAAAACCCTTGACAATGCCCGTCTTTACAGGCTTTCCATCTGTGGCCTCAAGGATAAAGCCCTCCCTTTCAAGGGTATTTAATTTTTTGTCCGCCCCTTCAAGATCAAGCTCAAGGAGCCCTTCCACAGGGGTATCTTTAAAGCCCAGTTCAAGCAGTCTATCAAGGAACCTTTGTTCCTCATCCAGGTTTCTTCTAAGGATAGTCCATTCATCCTTGTCAAATATTTCCTCGTCCTTGTGGGGCCATGGTATTTTTAAACTGTCATAATGGAAAAAAAGCTCTCCAGAAATTTTTCCATCTTTAAAGTCAAGGATAAGACCTGGCTTGGGTGTGATGTCTTTTTTGATCCTTGGGCTAAATTCATGGGGCAGTTTTATATATTCCATCATTTTGTTTGAGACTGCCCTTTCAAAGAGTTCGGGAAGTTCCTTTTTCTTAAGTATAGGAGGAGATTTTTTTGTTATTTCATTGACCAGTTCAAGTGACGTTGGCCAGGCCAGTTCATATAGGGTTGAATTATGAATAATATAAATTGGTTCAGAAAATATAAAAAAAACCTCATTGCATGGAAGAATTTCATTGTTTCCAAGCACGATTTGAGGTGAAAGGATATATTTCCCCTCAGTTTTATATGGTTTAGTCTCAAAAAGGATTTTTGCCTTTTCTGAATCTACTTCTAAAAGGGGATCTGCCAGGACTTTATCAAACTCATCAACAACAATGCACCTTTTAGTCCTTGCAAGAAATGGAATGATTGTTCCAAGGTCTTTATTGGACAGCTTTAAGTTTTCATATGCTTCATTATAGTTCTTAAAAAGTCCAAAATGGTGAAACATTATGTCATCACGTTGGTCAGCCTCCTTTAGAAAGGAGAGGATGATTTTGTCTATGTTTGGAAGGTCAGGGTGACTTGCAAGCCTCTGGCTAAGTTTTTTAATTCTTCCGTACCGGCCATTTTTTTTAACATATTGTTCAAAGGCACTTAAATGGAAACCGCCAAAGGGCCTTTTCCGCAATTCATAGCGGAGGACAAAGTCTTGCGTATCTTTCCAGGGATATCTTTTTTTTTCAGAACCCTTGGATCCTAACTCAAAAAACTTGTCGAGCGAAAAGGATGTCTGGCTTTTTTTCTTATCTTTTGTTTTTGCTTTAGAGGCCTCTTTGGCTGATTTTGAGGCTGTTACAATCGTTGCCCAGACGTGTTTACAAAGTATTCCCTGTTTAAAAAATGGACAGGTACAGCTAATCCTGATTGAATCGGGATTTTCATCATCAAGGGAAAGAAAGATTTTGTAAGTATAGGTCCCATAGACCTTTGCCTCTATCTCCTTGTCCTTAAGATTACATATTTCAACTCTACCCTGTTTGGCATATTTATTACCTCTGCTTCTTATTACTGGTAAAAATAGGTTCTTAAAATGTCTTTCCAGATTAATAGTCAGGAAGTTTAAATTGTTCTTTTGCTGTTGCATATTTTTCAAGATCTTGGATGGAATCTTTTATAGATACTTCTCAAATAGCCTATATCCAGGTGCGTATAAATCTGAGTAGTGCTTATGTCACTGTGACCCAGAAGCATTTGCACTGCCCTGATGTCCGCCCCACCCTCCAAAAGGTGAGTGGCAAAGGAGTGCCTGAGACTATGGGGGTGGATTTTATTTCCCAGACCCGCCAACATACCATATCCTTTGATTATTTGCCACAACCTTTGACGGGTTAAGGATTTTCCCCTAGCACTCAAAAAGCAGTGGAAGGCCTTTGCCCTTTTTTGAAGACTTGGCCGTGCCTTTTTTACATATTCCATGAGCCAGTAAGAGGCTTCCTTGCCAAGGGGTACAATCCTTTCCTTTTCTCCCTTTCCCGTGATTTTCAAAAAACTCGAGTCAAAATCGATTTGGTCCATTAAAAGCTCAACAGTCTCTGTGGCCCTAAGACCACATGAATACATGGTTTCAAGGATGGCCCTGTCTCTAAGACCTATTGGATCTTGTGTGTCAGGCATGGATAAAAGCCTGTCGACTTCTTCTGTTGACAGGACTTCGGGAAGCCTCCGTCCAGTTCTTGGATTTCCAATAACTGATGTGGGAGAGGCATCTATCCTTTCCTCTAAAAGAAGATACTTGAAAAAGCCCCGAAGGGATGAAAGCTTTCTGGAAGAACTTGGGGCTGTGATTCCCCTTTTTTTTAAGTGGCTGAGCCAATCAAGAATATGGCTTGTTTTGCAATCTTCTGGCCTCCTAACACCTGCCTTTTCCATAAAGGCACTGAACTGGCAAAGATCTTTGCTGTATGCCTCAAGGGTCTTTTTAGAAAGGCCCTTTTCCACAGAGATAAAGGCCAGGTAGTCGTCAATGGTTTCTTGCCAGATATATTTAGAGTTCGCCAAGGAATTCTTCGGCTATTTCGGAAAGTTCTATATCTTTGCTGGTGAGGCTCAGGGTCCTTAGTTTACTCTTTAGACCCTTAAGTTCATGGGTCGAAAGTTTCTCTTTCATTTCAATAAGTTTTTCCATTGCATCAATGACAATCCTTTTTTCACTTGTAAGATTCAAGAGCAGGATGAGTGCCCCATATTCATCAGGCAATCCATATTTTTTTATATATGCCTTTGCCTTACTTCTAAAACTTTTGGTGCCATAGGAATCATGGAGCCTTTGAAGGTCCTTTGCATGGTTTGGATCTCCCTTGGGCCCCTTAAATAGCTGTTCTACCTGTTTAAGGTACTGGCTTTTTCTTATTGGATCTTCCAGGGCCTTTTCTATGCTGCTTTTATAATCTTTGTCTCTTTTTTTCATTTTTTTCACCCGCTTTGACTATGAAAATATAAAATCAACAACTGGTAAAATGAGACAGGTGAGTCTTCCACCATATACTGCTCCTGTATCAATTCCTATCTTATTTTTCTGGATTAGAGGGACTTCAAAGACCGTATGACCAAAAATTATCCTCTTTCCCCAGTCAAAGTTAGAACGAATGAATTCATCCCTAATCCAAAGCATATCCTCTTCTCTTTGAAGGGCCAAGGGAACCTTCGGCCTTACTCCTGCATGGACCATAAAAAATGGGCCAAACTGATGGCTTATTCTAAGATTTAACAAAAATTCTAGATGGCTTGGAGGTATTAAGTCTGTCCCCTTGCCAAAATCACTTGAGTCAAGTCCGTAGCTTTTAAGGGTGTTTTTGCCACCAAATTGTAAAAAGGCAGGACTTATGTCCTTCCCTTGCAAAAAATCAATGAACATTACCTCATGGTTGCCCTTTAAAAATATGAAATTTTCAGGGTGACGAAGCCTAAGATCAATCAGAAACTGGACTACAGCCTTAGGATCTGGTCCTCTATCAATATAGTCTCCCAGAAAGATAAAAAGGTCCTTTGTCCAATCAACTGGTATTTTATTAAAGAGATTTTCGAGCTTGTCAATTGAGCCATGAATATCTCCTATTACAAATGCCCGTTCCATATCTTAAAAGGTCAAAAGCTTCTTAAGCCCTGCATTCCTTGCATAGGCTATGGCCCTATTAAATTCCTCCTTTGTAATTCTTCTATCAAGGGGAGGGTAATTCATAGCCTTCCCGCAAGGTCGGTACTGGTCCATGATATTTACAACCGTATTTGGTGAAAGCTCCTTCGATATAAATTCAAAGATCTCCTTTGAACCGGAAAGGCCCTCTGGCAAAACAAGGTGCCTTATCAAAAGTCCCCTAAGGGCAACCCCCCTTTCGTCTAAAATAAGTTCTCCAACCTGTCTGTGCATCTCCTTTACTGCCCCTTTGCAGATATCCCAGTAGTTTTTTACCTTTGAAAGCTTAAGGGCAATCTTGTTGTCGCTATATTTCATATCGGGCATATAGATATCAACTATACCATCAAGGAGTTTTAGGGTTTCCAAGGATTCATACCCGCCGCAGTTATAGACAATGGGAATTTTAAGGCCCTCTTTTGCAGCAAGAAGCAGGGCCTCAAGAATTTGAGGAACAACATGTGTTGGTGTTACAAGATTGATATTGTGACAGCCGCCTTCCTGAAGGCTTAAAAAGATAAAGGCAAGGTATTCCTTTGTTACTTCTATGCCCTCTAACCCCTGGCTTATCTCAAAGTTTTGGCAAAATATGCACTTAAGATTACAGCCTGAAAAGAATACTGTGCCAGACCCCCTTTTTCCTGTAATTGGCGGCTCTTCTCCAAAGTGGGCGCCATAGCTTGCAACTTTGGACTGTCGTCCTATTTGGCAAAACCCCTTTTCATCTTTTAGCCTGTTTACACCGCACTTATGCGGGCAGATACTGCAGGATTCCAACATCTTTAGGGCAGTCTTCACCCTTTTTTCAAGTTCGCCACTTTTAAGAAGTCCTATGTAGGCCGGAACAAATTCCTTCATTTTCTGTTGAGAAGATTCCTTTTATATACCTCGAGTATGGAAATACAAAGGGCAATCACTATTGGCCCCAGAATGAGACCAAGTAGCCCAAATACGTTTATTCCGCCTAAAATTCCAAGAAATAGCAGGAGATTGTGCATCTCGGTCTTTCCGCTAATGAGATAGGGCCTCAAGAAATAATCTACCTGGCTTATGACAAGGAGACTAAAGGTTAGAAGTATTGCAGCCTTTAGATACTGGCCGCTTAAAAAGAGAAGGATGCTTGCAGGGCCCCATACTATTGCAGTTCCTATCATGGGGACAAAGGTTCCCAGCCCAAGTATTATTCCCCAGAGAAGGGGAGCTGTAAGGTCTAAGACCCAAAAGATAAAGACTCCCAAGCCTGCCTGGATAGCAGCAGCAAGGATGTTTCCATAAAGGGTTGCATGGATGACCTCGGTGGTAAGCTCCATGAAGTTTTCAATGTTTTTTTCGCCTATTGGAAGCAGCTTTTTAAAGGCCTCCAGGAATTTTTCCCCGTCTGTAAAGAGATAAAAAAGGATTACCAGCATCAAAAAGGATTTAAAAATAAGGACCGTGATATTTTTGAAAATGGCAGTTGCCTGGGTCAGGAAAAATTCGCCGGCAGACCTTGTAAGACCTTCAATGGTTGTTTGAAGGTCATTTCCATAGAGTTTAAAGGCCTTAAGGAGCTTTATGACAAGCTTGTTAAGAATTGGATACTTTTCCGCACTGGGAATCAAATCAATATTTATGTCCTTAAGGCTCACAACCCCGCTAGAATAGAGCCTAAATACTTCGGCGGTAAGGCTTGTGATCAGCAAAAAGATAGGGATAATGATAAAGGCCACGATCAGAAAACAGATTATAAAGGAAGAAAGGGCCCTTTGACCCCTTAGGAGTTCCAGGAGCCTTTTATAGACAGGGTGGAAAAAAAGGCAGATGATTATGGCCCAGCATATTGGCTCAAAAAAGGGTGAAAATATCAAAAGACCGAAAAAGAGGATGGTAAGGGCAAGGCAGAGGGCAATTATGCCAGATAGCCTTTCGGTCCAGCGCTCGTGATGGCCCATAGGGCCGCTTTGTTTTTTTAGGGAGTCTGGCACAGCCTTTTTATTCCATCAGGGATCTCTTTTTCTGAAAGTCCAAGTTCCCTTGCAAACTCTAGGAGTTCGTCATAGGTGCAATTTATTGAGGGCTTGCGCCTGCCGCCTTTTACATCTTCATACTCCACTTTAAGAAAGGAAAGGAGCCTTTTTCTTGTTTCTTCTTTGACCCCTTTAATATCGAATCCTTCCCTTTGGGAATAGCCCTTTAGCCTATGCCAGTTTGCTATGCTCCTCGCAACCCCTCTATAGATGCGTCTATCCCTGTTTTTGGGGTTTAGGTCCCTAAAAAGTATCTTTTTGTATCGTTCAAAAACGGCCCTTTTTAAAGGTAGAAGATCAATCTCCTCCCTTTTAAGCCTTGGGCCGTCAAGGTCTTCAAAGAGAAAGTAAAGGCTTGAATGATAGGCAATTTCAGGCGTCTCCCCTGAGTGTTTTATGAGAAAGGCCTCTTCCTCTATGAGCCTTTCTATCTCATTTTTGTCCCTATCCATCACCACCAAAGAGGGGCCTGCCATGCCCTTTTTAGATCCAAGATGGATTCATCCAAAACCGTCTTTCCATCATAGGTCATTCTTAATCTTTTTGAATCTGTAACCTCTCCTATCAGGGAAAAGGCAGTATCTGCCATTATTGCCTCAAATTCCGCCTTTTTCTCCGGCCTTACAGTAACAACAAACCTGCTCTGGCTTTCGCTGAATAGGAGATAATCGAGCCTTTCAATTCCTTCCTGTAAAATGCCTGAAAGGTCTATTTCCATCCCAAGCCCGCCTGAAAAGGCCTTTTCTGCAAGGCAGATACCAATTCCGCCGTCAGAACAGTCGTGACAGGAGGCAATAAGTCCCTTTTCCATTGCAAGGGAAAGGGCCTTGTATCTTCTTACAGCATCATCGATCCTAACCCTTGGAACACTATTTCCCTTAAAGCCCTTCATTAGGAAGTATTCAGATGCGCCAAGTTCTGGGTAGGTAATGCCAAGGCAATAGACAAGGTCTCCTGGGCTTTTGGGGTCCATTGTCTGTGCCTTTCTGACATCATCTATCTTTCCAATTAGGGAAAAAAGAAGGGTAGGGGGAATTGAAATCTTTACCCCGCCTATGGTGGCATCGTTTTTCATGCTGTCTTTTCCAGAAATACAAGGGATCATATAGGAGGTGCAGATGTCATAAAGGGCCTTATTTGCCCTTACAAGCTGGGCAAGCTTGTAGTGGCCGTCAGGTGTCTTTTCTGACTGAACCGGGTCACACCAGCAAAAGTTGTCTAGGCCTGACATTTCATAAAACTTCGCCCCGACACTTA
>JALXCD010000144.1 GCA_026991135.1 Deltaproteobacteria bacterium
TGTTTATGCCCTGAATGTTGAATCAATTTTTTTATCCGATTTTGCTAGAAAAACCATAGAAAAGAATTCAAGGGAGCTAGAGGTAAAGATATCAAAACTTTATTTTGATCCACTTTCCATAAAAGAAATAAGAAAAAATGGTCTTAACAGGTATTATTTTTGTAAAAAAAATATTTATTCAAGGATAATAGATTTTTGTAGATGTCGATCTAAAGGGAAATATTTAATCTTTGACGGTACTCAGGCCGATGATTTAAAAAGGTTTAGGCCTGGCATTAGGGCCTTAAGAGAACTTGGAATAGGAACTCCGCTTTCTGATTTAGGATTTACAAAAGGCGATATTAGAAAGGCCTTGAGGACATGGGGGTATAGTTTTTGGAATTTGCCATCTGAATCATGTCTTGCAGCACAAATAGGTTATGGGATACCGTTAAATGAATTAAAATTGAAAAAATTTTGATCTTATGCCTTATAATGCTTATTTTTTCAAAAAAAATCTTGCCTTTTATCTTTTTTTTCATAAGATAATGAAAACAAGCTCATATATGAGCAAATATGTAAAATGATGGGAGGGCCTTTATGAATAAAGGACAACTTGTAGAACAAATGGCAACTGGTGCAGGGATTTCTAAGGCTGCTGCAGAAAGGGCCTTAAATGCCTTTATGGATGCGATTACAGACGCTGTTGCTTCAGGGGATAAGGTTTCATTAATAGGGTTTGGTACTTTTTATGTTACTGAAAGAAAGGAAAGAACAGGCAGAAACCCTCAAACTGGAGAAAAGATGGTTATTCCAGCCAAGAAGGTGGTTAAATTTCGTCCAGGCTCACGCCTTTCAGAAGCAGTAAAATAGATTCTACTTTTATAGAAAAAGGGCCGGTTTAACTGGCCCTTTTTTAGTTATTGAGAATTTCACGTATTTCTTTTTGTATCTGTGTGGAAAGGTCAAAAAGAAGTGTGTTCATACCAAATACTACCTTTTGATAGGAATCAGGGCCTTCGGGGAAGTTTTTTGAAATAAAAAATCGTCTTTTCAATATGCTTTTACCTGTTTTTGCATCCATCAAATTCCAGGAACCCCTCAAGATACAAAGTCCATTTATGGTACATTCAAAATTATAACAGTTGACCAGTAATCTGTATCCCTTTACACCAGCTTCGGTAGTGGTATTTTGGGAAAAAGGATAGGTTATTAGCTTGCCATCGGAAAGTTGATAGAGCTCCAATGCCAGAGTGCGTTCTATTCCCACATTTAGAGGTTCAGCCCACAAATTTTTGGTTGATACATAAAGTTCATCCTTTGAAAGTCGTGTAACTATCTCATTCCTGTCAAGATATGACGGTATCTCCACGGGTCCAACAATAATTTCAATTGAATCTTTTTGTGAAAGCCTTTTGATTTTTAAAAAAAACTTATTGTCCTTTGAACCTGAAAGCACATAGTAACGCGGAGGTGGAGAAGGCCCTTTTATTAATGAACATGAAATTAAAAAAAAGACGAAAATAAAGTAAGATGCGCCATAGACATAATCTTTTAATCTAAATAGACTCATCTTTTCTACCTTCCCTTTATTAGGATATCAGGTTGTGCATTCAACTGATCAACTAGTTCCCTAATGGACCTAATGCTTCTTTCAAGTTCCTTTAAAAGGTTCTTTATCTTGTGTCTTTCAAAGGAATTCGGGCTTGTTATCTGTTCTATATTATGGCCAACTGAATCCATTCTTTTAATAAATTTATTAGTGGAATTGGTAAGCCTTTTGAGGTTATCTGAGATTTCCTGCATCTTTTCATTTGCATTTCCAATGAATTTATTTGTCGAAATACTTGCCTCTTGTATTTCCTTAAGGGTTTTTAAAACCTGAGGAGTCAAGATTTCCATATTTTTGTTTATGTCAATGAGGTTTTTATGCAAGATGTTGATGGTCGCACCTATCTTTCCAGACTTTATTATTTCATCAAGACTGTTTATTGCAGAGATGAGTTTTTCTATAAGGTCATTTATGGGAACCTCTTGAAATCTCTTTATTACTTTTTCAACAGTTGAAGGAACCGTTGGGATTTCAATATATCTTTTATCAAGCCCTTCATAATGCATAGGAGCATTGGGATAAAAATCAAGGTCAACCTGAAGCTTTCCTGTAACTATGCTTTGAATTTGAAGCTGTGCCTTTAATCCCTTTTTTATTAGCACTTCTGCCATCTTTCTATAGGAAAGTTCACTTACAGTGCCTTCACCTGAATATGAAAAGATGCTTTTAGGGTCAATGGAGATATAAACAGGCATTCTAAAAAGACCTGTTTGAGGATCAACTATTATGCTGATTTTTGTCACTTGACCTATTGGTACACCACGAAAGGTAACAGGAGAGCCCTTTTCAAGACCTTTTAATGAGCTATTAAAAAAGAGAACAAAGGTCTGTTTTTTTGAGAAAAAAAGACCTGACCCAAAAAAGATAATCCCACCTATAAGTAAAATAATCCCGCCGGTGACAAATAGCCCTATAAGTGTTGGATTGGCCCGCTTAGACAAGTCTTAACTCCCTTTTACCTGTTCCTCTTGTAAGAAATTCTATGATCTTTGGATCTTCAGATTCCATTAATAGTCTTTTTGGGTCGCCTGTTGCAAGCATGGTCTTTGTCTCACTGTCAAGAAAAACACTGTTATTTCCTATTGATAAAATGCTTGCAAGCTCATGGCTTACCATAACAATGGTTGCGCCAAGGCTCTCCCTTATTTCAAGTATGAGGTCATCAAGGTGTTTTGCGCTTACAGGGTCAAGCCCTGCCGAAGGTTCATCAAAAAAGAGGACATCAGGGTCAAGGGCAATGGCCCTTGCCAAGGCGGCCCTTTTTCTCATGCCTCCACTTATCTGAGATGGATAGTAATTCTCATATCCACCAAGGCCAACAAGCTTAAGCTTAAATGATGCAATATCTTTGGCCTCTTTTTGAGAAAGTCCGGTAAACTGGGTTATGGGAAGGGTGATGTTTTCTGAAAGGGTCATGGAAGACCAAAGGGCGCCACTTTGGTAAAGGACACCGCAGCCCCTAAGCATTTCAAGCCTCTTTTCCTGGGAAACATTCCAAAAATCAATGCCCTTAAAGATAATCCTGCCTCTGTACGGCCTTATGAGCCCAATGAGGTGTTTTAAAAGGGTGCTTTTGCCACAACCGCTTCCACCCATGATAATGAAAATATCACCACTATAAATGGAAAAGTTCAAATCTTTCTGGATAATCTTTTCGCCATAGGCCATGGTAAGACCTTCAACCCTTATCTCTTCCTTTCCGGAATCCCTTCTGGAACCCTGACTAGATATCATAGACATAGCAGATATAGGTTATTAGTGCACAGGAAAGGATTATCCAGACAATTGATGTTACTACTGCCGAGGTTGTTACTCTTCCCACAGAGGCAGCACTTCTTCCACAGGTAAGCCCCTTTCGGCATCCAATAATGGCAACGATTATACCGTAGACAAAGGCCTTAAATATCCCTATGGAAAAGTGGGTCAGGGGAACTGCATTCTTGGTCTCTGTGATGTATTGAAGAAGGGTTATGTCTGTAAAACCTGCACCAACCACTGCTCCTCCTGCAATACCCAAAAGGTCTGAATAGATGCAAAGAAGTGGCATCATAAGGGTAAGAGCAAAGAGCCTTGGAACAACCAGAAACTCTATTGGGTCAAAACCAAAGGTCCTTAGGGCATCTATTTCCTCGTTTACCTGCATGGTTCCTATCTGGGCGGCATAGGTTGCACCAGTCCTTCCGGCCATTATTATGCCACACATCATGGCTCCAATATCCCTTGCCATAGCTATACCAACAAGATCTGCGACAAAGATTTGGGCTCCAAAGAGCTTTAACTGGACTGTTGCAACAAAGGCAAGGATAAGGCCAACCAGAAAACTAACAAGGCTTACTATTGGAAGGGCCCTGGCCCCGGCATTTTGTGTATAGAGAAGAAAATCAGAATATCTAAGGCGAGACTTTCCCGAAAGGATATTGAAGACTGCTATTGTGACCCTGCCCAAAAAATCCTGAAAGGAGGCCATGGAGGAAAAGACAGAAAAGGAGGCTTCACCAATCCTTTCAAAAAAGGCCTCCCTTTTTACTGCTTTCCTTTTTTGGCCTAGATCTGTCTTTGAAAGCTCAAGAAGCCTCTTTACCCCTTCTGGAAGGTCTAATATCTCTGTCTCGATTCCCTTTGAATCTAAAAAATTTAAGATCCTCTCAATAAGGGAAACAAAGAAGCTGTCCCATGAAGAAAGTCCCTTTTGAGAAATCTGAATGCGTTTAATCGGCTTTGTTGAAATAAGCTCTTTAATCTTGGGAAATACCTCTTCATGCCTGAAATAGATGGTCCAGTTGCCGGAAAATACGATCCTGCATTCCTGATCTTCTGAAACTATTATTTCAATTTTGCCCCTTAACCCCTTTTTTTCACCCATGTTTAAAAATTACCTTAAAGCGTTTGAAAGGAAAACTCCACAAAAAACCTTTTTCAACATGTCCGGAATTTGGGGGAGGCTTGGCCCTTAAATGCTTACGATTTTTGAACTTTAAAAGGACCCTTGCCATACGTGGTTTGAAACTTATGTTATTGAATATCAGTTACCTGTTTCTATCTAAAGGAGAAAGGGATGAGAGCAAAAAAAATCGGCCTTCTTGAAGCAGTTTCAATCGGAATAGGGGGAATGATTGGTGGAGGCATATTTGCTGTCCTTGGCCTTACTGTTACCCTTGCAAAAGGTGCTGCACCCATTGCCTTTTTATTTGCAGGTATTATTGCACTTATCACTGCCTATTCCTATTCAAAGCTTTCTGTTCGATTTCCAAGTGAGGGCGGGACCATAGAATTTATTGTCCAGGCCTTTGGCCCTGGTGTAATCCCGGCCTGGCTTAATACCCTTTTGCTTGCAAGCTATATCATAATGCTATCCCTTTACTCCTATGCCTTTGGAAGCTACGGGGCTGCCCTGATATTTGGGGCAGAAAATCTTTTCACCAAAAAACTGCTTATTGTCCTTGTAATCACCGTCTTTACTGCCATGAACCTTTTAGGTGCCTATATTGTTGGAAAGGCCGAGGACTATATGGTAATTTTCAAGGTAGTGATTCTTCTGGGCTTTTCAATGGCAGGCCTTTTTAGTGTGGACCCGCAAAGGCTATCTCCTTCAACATACCCGGGCCTTTTTCATGTCCTTTCAGGCGGGCTCATAATATTTCTTGCCTATGAAGGCTTTGAACTGATCGCAAATACCGGCGGAGATGTTGTTGATCCAGACAGGACACTTCCTCGTGCCTTTTACACTTCAGTCCTTTTCGTAATCTTTATTTACTTTCTTGTTGCACTGGTGGCCGTAGGGAACCTTGACTACAAGGAGGTGGTAAAGGCTCAGGACTATGTCCTTGCAGAGGCTGCAAGGCCCTTTTTTGGTGAAACAGGCTTCATCCTCATAGGCATTGCCGCCTTGATATCCACTGCATCTGCAATTAATGCCACACTTTATGGCACTGCCAGGATCAGCTACATGGTTGCAAAGTTTGGACAGTTGCCCAGGGTATTTGCAAAACGCATCTGGAAAGGGGCCTATGAAGGGCTCATAATTCTTTCAGCCCTAACAGTTTGCGCAGCCCTTATCTTCAATCTTGAAAACATATCAGTGGCTGGAAGCCTTGGTTTTTTAATAGTCTTTGGCGCTGTAAATCTTGCCAATTTAAAACTCCATGAAAAGACCAAGGCAAACCCATATTTTGCAGGTCTTGGTGCAATCCTTTGTTTTGTTGCCTCAATTGTTCTGATCCTACATAACCTTAAGACAAATCCCCAGTCCCTAAAATCTTCCATAGTTGTGATAGGTTTAACACTTCTTTTTGAAATCTTTTATAGAACCATTACCAAAAGGAGACTTTCCCTTTTCATTGACTGGAGGCTTGGGGAAAAGGAAGAATTTTTGGACAATTTTGAAAGATATCTGGAGCCCCTGGTTAGGGCAATCAGGGCAAGGTTTAAAGGGGCAGAGGTTTATATTTTGGATGAGCTGGCAAGGGGCGAAAGAAAGGGTGCCAATAAACTCCATTTGGGCATTGTTACAAGGGAAAGGGTAAGTAAAGGTGAAAGGCAAGAGGGTGAAAAGGCAATTAGAAGGGATGCAAGGATAAAACCTCACCATCCCCTCAAGTTATCCTTTGTGGTTCAAGGAGAAAAAGAAAAACTAAAACCCCATGGGCCCAGGAGGATTTCCAATCCATAAGGGTCTATTATTCAAGGATATGAATAGATGGAATTTTTGAAAATATCCGCTCCTTTACAAGCCTTTCATGATAGGCATTTAAGAAATCCGTCTTTTTAAGGATACCGACCACTCTTTTGGGATCCTTACCTGAAACCACTGGCAAAAAGGAAAAACCCCTTTCTGCAAAGAGATTAAATGCCTTTTCAAGATTGTCATCCTCCCTAATGACCACAGGCTCTTTGGTCATTATGTCTTCGGTTTTTAGATCCGGGGAGCATTCCTCCTTATGAATGAGATATCTTTTGACATCTCTAATGGTAACAATGCCCACAAGTCCTCCCTCCCTGTCAAGGACAGGAAAATGTGGATAATTGCTTTTTTCAAGTATGTCCAACAGTTCGAAAAAGGGGGTATCAACTCTTATGGTCTCAAAAAAGGGGCTCATAAAGTCCGATACCTTCATATCCCTCAGTCTATTGATTTCATGGCCCCTTACAAGATGGATACCCTCCATCCTGAGCTTTGTCTCATAAACGGAGTAGCCGTGAAAAAGCCTTACAAGAAGAAGGCTTGGGATACAGGCAACCATCAAGGGAAGAATGACTTGATAGGTGTATGTGAGTTCAAAGATGGTGAGAACGGCAGTCATTGGAGCAAGTGTCGTCCCGCTTACAACTGCCCCCATGCCTACCAGTGCATAATAGGCCGGGTTTAAGCCTGGTATTGGGAAAAGCCCAGCCGAAATGGTGCCAACAATGGTGCCAAGCATGGCACCGATAAAGAGTGAAGGGGCAAATATGCCTCCGCTCATCCCGGAACCAATACAGATACTTGTGGCAAAGATCTTTGCAAGAAAAAGGATAATCGCCGCAGAAATCACCACCTTTCCAGTTAGGGCCTTAAGTATTTCGTCATAGCCCACCCCAAGAACCTGTGGTAAAAAAAGCCCCAGAATCCCTACCAAAATTCCCCCTAGACAGGGCTTAAGCCAGCCTGGCCCAGGCACCTTTTCAAAAAGATGCGGGGTCTTAAAAAGACACCATATTAAAAACAGGCTGGCCATTCCTGCCATAAGGCCAAGCACCAGATAGATCAAAAGTTCCCAGTGGCTTATCAGGGCAAAATTTACAGGGTGGATGGTAGCACGGGCCCCTAAAATTTGTCTTGCAACCACAGTGCCTATGACTGCGGAAATTACAATGTTACTGAGGGAAGACACCTCAAGGTCAAAGAGCAGTATCTCAACAGCAAACATTGTTCCAGCCATTGGGGCCTGGAAGGTGGCTGCCATTCCAGCAGCAGCCCCACAGGCCACTGCAAGGCGTCTTTTTTCCGGGGTGAGTGACAGTAGCCCTGAAATGGTTGAGCCAATAGATGCCCCTATTTGGACAATGGGACCTTCTCTACCCACAGAGGCACCTGAAGAGATGAGGGTTGATGTGACAAGGGCCTTAAGTAATGTGACCCTGTGTCGTATCCTTCCGCCTTTAAGGGCCAGGGCCTTCATGACATGGGGCACACCAGGCCCCTTTAGTTCAGGTGCCCATTTGTAGATTATTATTCCTGCAAAAAGGCCTGCAATACCCGGAATTGCAACTCTATAGGGGACAGGAAGTTCAAGAAGTTCCTCCGGGGTGTTCCAGAGGATTTGGCTTCCGAGCCTTAATAGGAAATGGAAAAAGACAGCCCCTAAACCTGCCACAAGGCCTATAAAGATGGATATTCCCAGGGGGATTGCAATATCCTTGAAGACACCCTTTGCCCTGGCTTTGTTAGGCCCTTTTTCCCTTTTCAAGTTACCCTTTTCTTTTGGCCTTTTTCTATTTATGGCAAAAAAATTTTATAAAGGGAATGAAAATCTGAAAATTCGTTTTTTTGAAAGTCTTTTTACAAGATCCCAAGCCTTTAAAACATCTCTAAAAAAAAGCCCTGTAACCTCGGGATGTATCAGTAAAGTAATCCAATAACAGTCACCATTATGGCAAGGTAGAGAACTGTCATCCCTGTTCCGGCCCTAACATAGTCCTTGGTCTTATATCCTCCAGGCCTCATGATGAGGGCATTTACCTGATGGGTCGGAAGTATAAAGGTGTTTGATGCGGCTATACCCACAGTAAGACCTGCAAGAATAGGATTAATCCCAGCCTGTAGTGCAAGATTCATGGAAAGAGGAACCATCAGTACCGTTGCCCCGACATTTGAAGCCACAAGGGAAAAGAAGGAGGTCAGTATCCCAACAGTTAAAAGTAGTGTAACAGTGGAAAACTCCCCAACCATATCCACAATCTTAAGGGCAACGAAGCTTGCAGCCCCTGTCTTTTCAAAGGCAGTTCCTAGGGGTATGAGGCCTGCCAGGAGAAATATGGTCATCCAGTCAACAGACCGGTACGCATCATCAATGGTTATGACCCTAAATAGCACCATGCCGATAGCACCTGTAAAAAGGGCAATTGATAGCTTTACATGAAATACCATGGCCAGAATCAGTGCCAGTGCCAGACAGAAAAGGGCAGGGGCTGCCTTTTCCGGGGCCCTTTCTTCCTCTCCCATAAGTTCCTGGGTAAAGACCAGGTCCAGGTTTTTCTTGATCTTTCTAAGTTTTTTCCAGGGGCCAAGGAGCAAAAGGGCATCACCTGCTTTTAGCCTTATCTCATTTATGCGTTCGCAAAGGACCCTTTCACCCCGATAGACTGCAAGGACATTGACCCTGTAGCGGTCCCTGAAATCAACCTCTTCCATGGTATGGTTCACAAGGGATGAGCCCGGGGGAACAATTCCTTGAACAAGGCCATATTTTGGAGAAATTGTCCCCTTATTGAACTCTTCCTGAAATTCTTCTATCTTCCAGCCCGTCTCCCTTGAAAGGCGCTCTATGTTTTCCCTTGATGAAATTACTGCAACAAGGTCTTGGGGTCCTATTGTTGAGTTTCTGTTGGGAGAAAGATCTGTACGTGATTCGCCATTTCCTCTTGAATCTTTGAATATTCCCACAACTGTTACATGAAAGCGGGGGCCAAAGCCAAGATCCATAAGGCTTTTTGGTTCAAAGTCCTTTGGGACCCTTAAAAGTGCATAGTCAAGGACCTTGTCATATATTTCCACCATGCGGCGTGTGCCTTTTTTTTCTTTTTGGGCCTTTTCTTCTTTTAAGGATGGAAGGATAATGCGCCCCAAAAGGGAAAAGTACAAAAGCGCACCCAAAAGGAGTGATATTCCAATAGGAGTGACACTAAATAGGCCAAGTGGCTCAAAGGATGCGCCTTTTAGCAGAGATTGGTTATTTTCCCACCATGCCCTCATAAGGTCGTTTAGCATTATTAGGGGACTAGAGCCAACAAGGGTGAGACAGCCACCAATTATTGCACAAAACCCCATTGGCATGAGAACCCTTGAAATTGGAATATTAAGGGTTTTACTGATCTTTGAAACTGCTGGAAGAAATAGTGCTGCTGCACCTATATTTTGCATAAAGCTTGAGATAAAGGATACGGTGGCAGAAATAACTATCATTATCCTTTTTTCACTCTTTCCAGATATCTTTATTATTTTTTTGGCAAGGACGTCCATAACCCCGGTCCTATTAAGCCCGGCACCTATTATCATTACCGCTATTATGGAAACCACTGCATTTGAGCTAAGGCCTGATGTGGCCTCTTCTGCACTTATCACCCCGCTTAGGGGTAAAAGTATCATTATCAGTATCCCAACCACATCCATACGCAGCCAGTCAAAGACAAAGATCAATATGGCTGAAAACAAAAGGGCAAAGACCTTTAGCATATCTGGCGTGAGAACCACCTGTTCCATAGCTTCTCCTTGTCTTTAAAATTTTACTGATTTTATAAAAGAAGAGGTGAAAAGAATAACAGCCTGCATAAGGCCTTGCCACCTTTTTGTAGTTCAATTGGCCCCTTAGGGGCTTTATAAATCCTTTTTCTTTAAAAGATAATTTTTAAAAAGAAGGGCAGGGGGAGAAAGGGTCCTTTTTTTGTGCCAAACCAGATAAAAAAGTCTGTTCATGGACGGACCCTTAAAAGGAATAAATTTTATTGCCCCTGAATCAATGTCTTCACGTACTGCGCGTTCTGAAATAATTGCACAGCCAACTCCGGCTTTAACTGCTTGCTTAATTGCCTCCGTACTTCCCATTTCTGCAACTACGTTTAACTTTCTTATGTCAATGCCTTCATTTTGAAGGGCGATTTCAGTGGCAAGTCTTGTACCCGAACCATGCTCTCTAAGTATAAATCTTTCCCTACTAATATCCTTGGCTTCTATTGCGTCTTTTCTTAAAAGATGTTTAAAACTTGGAGGAAAGACAAATACAAGTTTGTCCTTGAAGCACGACTCAAAAACAAGCCCCCTTTTTTCCATCAACGCCCCGACAACCCCAAGTTCTACAGCCCCTGTTTGCACCAAGGATACTATATTTGCCGTATCTCCTATCTTGAGAATAACTTGAATATCTGGATAAAATTCCTTAAATGAGCCTATTATCTTGGGAAGAATGTATTGCCCTGGGATATTTGACCCGCCAATTTCTATGGTCCCTGAAGCCTCATCGAGAAGCTGAGTGATTTCCATTTTAAGTTCATCCCTGAGCCTAAGTATCTGTTTGCAATAACCATAAAATCTTCTTCCACCCGAAGTTGGAGTGATTGCTTTTCCGATCCGGTCAAAGAGCTTGACACCCACCTCCTCCTCAAGCCCCTTAAGATGAGAGCTTACAGTTGGCTGGGTCAAATTAAGGGTCTTTGCCGCCTGAGTGATGCTACCACTTTGCCAGACAGCCATGAAAACCTCGAGATGCCTAAATTCCATAATAGCCTTTATTTACTTTTTAACCCTGGATGTTTATTTATTTGATCAGGAACAAATGTTATTTTATAAGAAAATCCCTTTGGATTCAGAAAATCTAAGGGCACATCTCCAACCTCACCATAGGGATACATAAAGTAGTTTAAGGGTCTTTTTGTGCTTGTTGGATTAAGGACAATATCTCTTCCAATTCCAAACCTTACCCTTTCAGCATCAACACCCCCAAGAAAGTATTCATAGTATCTTTGACCCTTTTCTGAATTTAGGTCTATTCCCTCAATGAGCATCTTTTTGAGACAGTCAGCAGGGTCCATTACAACCCATCCATAGCCTGGTTGGAAGTATTCTGCCCAGCAATGCTGAGATTTGGTGATATTAGCAATTTTTTTATTCCTTGCTAATCTAATACCAAAAACTTCTCTTGCAGGAACACCTGCCGCCCTTAAAAGGGCAACAAAAACAGAATGGATATCCACACAATTACCTTTAAGCTCATCCAAAAGAGAAAGCACATCACCACTTCCACAATAGCAGGTCTCAGGCTTCCTGTGCATGTTTCTGACAACCCAGTCATAGATTAAAAGTGCCTTTTCCCTGATGCTGTTTCTCCCCTGAACTATTCTTTTAGAGAGCCTTTTTACCTTGTCATCAATTACCACATAGGTGGAAGGTTCAAGGTACGGTTTAAATTGTGACTTATCCCAGCAAGGTTCTTTAAATGGTATGGTTTTATCAAGCCTTTCAAGTCTTTTTATATGAAAAGAGATGGTAAGCCTTCTATCTTTTATCCCTTTATCCCAACGGGCAAAGATTATTAGTCTTTTGTATTTCTTGTCTGTGTGAATGCCAAAGTAGCTTTGGGTTCCAGACACCCTTAGATTTTCAATTGATTGATACCGGTCTGAATAGGGGTAGGGAACCCAAAGTCTTGCTTCTTTTTTAAAGCCATGACTTGTAAGGTCAAATGAAAAGGTGAGGGTTCCAGATACCCTTTCAATGGCAAAGGAAGGATGTACCATTGATAAAATGAAAAAAACAACAAGATAAGAGCGAGAACAACGATAACATCGATAACAATGAT
>JALXCD010000145.1 GCA_026991135.1 Deltaproteobacteria bacterium
TTAATTTTTTAGTGATATAATTTCAATATTAGAAAAATTTCTTGGCTGATCAAATACTTTCAAAGGCAATAGAGCTTCTGGCAAACGGTTTTCTATACCCCAATGAAATTAACTATTCTTCTGATTTTTTTAATGCATTGAGGGAACTTGGAAGTCTTTTAGGAATTGAATTGAGTCCTTCCTTTGTACCATCTATCGAGATTTTAAAAGAGGAATATACGCGGCTTTTTGTCAATAATCCCAATGAGTCCTGTGCTCATCCGTATTCCTCAGTATATTTGGATTCAAGTGGTCTTTTAAGGCAAAGGGGAGAAGAAGAGGCAAGAAAATTTTATGAAATGGCTGGGCTTGAATATTCTAGGGCTCAAAAGGAGCCTTCTGATTTTTTGCCCACAGAACTTTTTTTTATTTCAGAACTTTTATATAGAGAAAATTTTTCAACTCTTTCTTCCTTCCTGGAGAATCATTTTCTTAAATGGTTTCCACTATTTAAAAATAGGTTGGAATCCTTAAAACCAAATCCCTATTACAAAATTTTGGCTGATATAACTGAAGCCTTAACAAACCTTTTAAAAAAGGAGGTAATTGATGAAAAGGCGTAATTTTTTGAAGCTTTCTGCTTCTGCCTGTGCAGCCCTTGCATCCCTTGAGCTCCAGCGGGGTGGCGTTTTTGTTCCAAGGGTTGCTAAGGCCTCTTTCAATAAGGGCAGGGATAAGCTTCCAGGAAGCCTTGGTGCAAAAGAAGTTACAAGTGTGTGTGAAATGTGTTTTTGGAGATGTCCCATTGTTGGAAAGGTAAAGGATGGAAAACTGATTAAGATCGAAGGAAACCCCAAGAGCCCTGCGAATGGACCAAGGGTTTGTGCCAGAGGAAATTCAGGGGTTCAATTGGTATATGATCCAGACAGGATCAAGTATCCATTAAAAAGAACTGGTGAGAGGGGCGAAGGTAAGTGGGCCAGGATCAGTTGGGATGAAGCCCTTGATGAAGTAGCTCATAACATAAAGAAGGTATGGAAGGAACATGGAAAGGATTCCCTTGCCTACTTTGATCACGGTGCGTCGGCAGAATTTATGAGGGAGATCTTTAAGACCATTGGCACTGAAAATTATACCAATGAACCTGCCTTTTTTCAGTGCGTAGGTCCTGCCGCCTTGGCCTATATCATGACCTTTGGCTATGTAACTACGGGGACAAGGCAGTATGTGGATATGAAAAATGCCAAGGCCATTCTTTTGATTGGAAGCCACATTGGTGAAAATGTTCATGTATCCCATGTTCGGGAATATGTGGAAGGACTTAGCAAGGGCGCAAAGCTCATTGTGGCTGACCCACGTTTTTCTGCTGCAGCAGGAAAGGCAGACCTTTATCTTCCAATTCGCCCTGGAACGGATACAGCCCTTTTACTTTCAATGATGAATTTCCTCATTGAAAAGGGTCTTTACGACAGGGAATTTGTTGAAAGGCATTGTACCGGTTTTAAGAGTCTTAAAAAGGCAGTCAAAAATTGCACCCTGGACTGGGCAAGCAGGATTTGTGATCTAAAAAAGGAAGATATCAAAAAGGCCTGCATCATACTTTCTGAAAACAAGCCAAATGTTGCCATTCACCCTGGAAGGCACTCCACATGGTATGGAAGGGGAGACACTAATAGGCACCAAGCCCTTGCCATTCTAGCTGCCCTTTTAGGAGCAGTTGGTGTCCCCGGAGGGCTTTATTTTCCTACGCCAGTCAAAAAAGGGCATGTGACCTTTGGCTGCAATGAAGAAGAAGGTGAAAAGCCAGATACATCCATCCAGGAGGATTTTTATCCCTTTGCCTCCATGTTCGGTTCGCCAACAGACAAGATAATTGAGGCTACAAGGACAGGCAAACCTTATCCCATTAAGCTTTGGGGGATTAATGGTGTAAATATACTTCAGACTATTCCGGATCCATATAAGACTATGGAGGCGATAAAAAAGCTTGATTTTATTTTCTGTGAAGAGATTCTTCCAACAGAAACAGCCCTCGTTTCTGATATAATACTTCCAGGTGCCACGTATCTCGAAAGATATGATTCTGTCTATACCTATGACCTTCTTACCCCTTACATTACAGTTAGACAGCCCGTAGTTGAGCCCATGTTTGAGGTCAAGTCTCCATTTTGGATAGCAAGAGAGCTTGCAAAGAGGGTTGGTCTAAAGTGTTTTAACTACAATGAAGAAATAGAGTTTATTGAAGAAGAGCTTAAGGGTGCAGGTCTAAGCCTTAAATCCTTAAATCAGAAGGGGGGGCTTGTGGCGTTTAAGGCAAACCCATATAGAAAGAGGGAGGAACTAAAGGTAAAGACCGAGTCAGGAAAAATCCCTCTAAGCATCGAAGACTTTGAAGATGAAGACCTTGATTCAGTTCCAAAGTTTGTTCCAACTCCTGCACCTCCAAAGGGCTTTGTAAGGCTTATTTATGGAAGAAGTCCTGTTCATACCTTTACAAGGACCATGAATAATCTGTGGCTAAATAATGAAATGCCTGAGAATCACCTTTGGTTAAATGATGAGCTTGCCAAAAAGGTAAACCTTAAAGATGGCGAAGAGGTGATCCTTGAAAATCAAGACGGTAAAAGGTCATGGCCAATAAAGTTAAAGGTGACCCCTGGAATTAGACCTGATGTCGCATATCTTCCCCACGGTTTTGGAGCACGTTCAAAGGCCCTTACAAAGGCCTACAAAAAAGGGGTAAGCGACCAGTATATGATTACAGAATATGAAAATGACCCCTTTATTGGTGCTTCAAGCCATAGAACCAGCTTTGTAAGGATCGTAAAATCAGGAAAGGTAATAAACCTTCCAGAGTTGAGTCCACCTCCTTCTGAGATTCCAAGATATCAAATGACCGGGAAAGGAGGCAGATCATGAGTCAATATGCCATGGTAATAGATTTAAATAGATGTGTTGGTTGCCATGCCTGTGCAATTGCTTGCAGGGCCGAATGGTCAGTACCTGTCCCTTATAGGAGAAACTGGGTAAAAAGGCTAGGTCCGGATAAGACCCCAAAGGGCCTTTCCTTTACCTTTTATCCAGGTCTTTGCAATCATTGTGATAATCCTGTGTGTACTTCTGTTTGTCCGGTTGATCCAGAAGAAAGGGAATTTCGCTCAAAGGATGGCAAGGTTAAAAAGATGGCCATTCGCGCCACCTATAAACATCCATTTACTGGAGTTGTCCTTATTGACAAGGAAAGGTGTATAGGCTGCGGTGCATGTGTCGAAGCCTGTCCCTATGGTGCAAGATATCTAAATGAGGAACTTGACGATCCTAAAGCTGACAAATGCACTTTTTGTATTGAAAGGATTGAACAGGGTCTTGAGCCTGCCTGTGTAAGGACCTGTATTGCAGACGCAAGGATCTTTGGCGATCTTTCAGACAAGAATTCAAAGGTACATAAACTTGTTTCTTCGGGTAAGGCAATCAGGTTATCCTCAAAAAAAGTAAATATTGGCCCAAATGTCTATTATATGGGAAAGGAAAAGGACATCTTTTTATTAAGACGACTTTGTACTCCCCATGAAAGAAAATGGGAAAATGTAAAGGCACCAGTAAGGAGAAAGGTCCTTATGGCTGCTATTAAAAGATTTAGCGCTGCCCTGTAGTCTTCAACCGTTAACATCTTAAGACAATAAGGGGGCATGGCCCCCTTTTTATTTGTTTATTT
>JALXCD010000146.1 GCA_026991135.1 Deltaproteobacteria bacterium
GCAGTAAAGAATATTGTCCTTGTATGAAAAGACATCCATTCAGATAAGTTCCTTTCTATTTAATAATTATTGATTCTTTGTTAGAAGGCCTGCTTTCATTTGGAGGTATTGAATCATCAATGGCAGTGACCCAGTAGGTATATTTACCTGGCAAAAGAACACTCCTATCAATAAAGACTGTGTGAGGAAAAGGGTTTTGATTTAATTGGACTATTAAACCATTTCCGTCCATTCTATATATGAAATATCCCTTTATTCCAGGACGTTTGGAAGGAGAAAAAATGATTTTTATACCTTCTTCTGTCTTTTTCAGTCCCTTTAGCCTTGGTCCTGGGATATCCTGTCGGCCCCTCGCCTTGGCTAAGGCTATGCGAGAAAATTCACTCTCAATAGCTGTTCCATGAAAATTGAATACGGCCCTTACCCTATATTCTACTATTTTGAAAACGCGTCTTATGTTGTCAAATATCCCAGTGTCATCAACTCCACTGGCGACAAGTTCCCAATCGGATTCCTTATCAAAACGCCTGAAGACATCATATTCCAGTTGTCCTTGTATCTCTTCCCCGCTTTCAAATTCTTTCGGTGGAAGCCAGCTTACTTGAACTCCTTCTTCAAATACCTTGGTTGTCAAGTTTAAAGGCGGTTTAGGAGGACTATGAAAATAAAAGGTAACTTTATTTGAAAAGTCAGAGACATTGAAAAGGTTCTTTACAGTCTTTACCTGATATACGTAAAAATAGCCTTCTTTTAAGGTAGTATCCTCATAGACCATCCTTTTGCCAGGTTCAGGCTTTCGATCGTATTTTATTACAACTGGAGTTCCATAGTTGGGGGGGCACTCCTTGCAAGCTGCATTTGGGGACAACTCCTTTTTAAAAAGTCTGAATTCCTTTATCTTGTCAATTGGACTTCCATCTAAATTTCTATAAGGGACTGACCAAGAAAGAATCACCCCTTCTTTCACTATTTTATAGGACAGATCATTTATTTCCTGAGGCCTTAATGTTCCGGGAGGAACTGGCATTCCCTTTCTTCCACAGGCCGAAATAAGGGTAATAAACAGAAAGATATTCAGAAATACGATAAATTTTGTTCGCCTAACCCGTAGTCTTTGCACTATTTTCCTCAAGCCACCTTTTTGCCCTAATGAGTTGCTCCCTTACGGCTGCCTCCCCGGTCCCTCCTGGACAGTTTTTCGAATTAACCGAGCCTCTTGCATCTAAAACTTCAAAAACATCCTCTCTTATCTCTTCATGGATCTCCTTTAGTTCATCAAGGCTCAACTCTGAAAGTTCCTTTCCTTCAATGACACATTTGGCAACAGCGCGCCCAACAATCTCATGTGCAGTTCTAAAGGGAATCCCCCTTTTTACCAGATAATCAGCAAGGTCTGTGGCAGTCAAAAAACCTGCCTTTACATCTCGTTCCATATTTTCTGCCTTGGGTTTCATTCTTTCTACAAGACCCGCCATTACCTTAAGGCAAATTTTTAAGGTATCAATGGCATCAAAGACCGGCTCTTTATCCTCTTGAAGATCCCTGTTATAGGTCAGGGGAAGCCCCTTCATGGTAGTAAGAAGACTAATAAGATCTCCATAGACCCGACCTGTCTTTCCACGGACAAGCTCTGGCACATCTGGGTTCTTTTTTTGCGGCATTATGCTTGAACCTGTGCAGTAGGCATCTGGAAGCTCAACAAAGTCAAACTCATCACTTGCCCACAAAATGAGCTCTTCTGAAAGCCTACTTAAATGCATCATGGCAACACTTGCAAAGAAGAGAAATTCTAGTGCAAAATCCCTATCAGAAACCGCATCCATACTATTGGCTGTGATATTTGAAAAGCCAAGCTCCCTTGCAGTCATGAATCTATCTATTGGAAAGCCGGTACCAGCAAGGGCAGCGCTACCAAGCGGGCAATAATCAACCCTCTTTAAAAAGTCCCTTAGCCTTTCCCTGTCCCTTTTAAACATCTCAAAATAGGCTAGCATATGATGGGAATAAAGGACAGGCTGGGCCTTTTGAAGATGGGTAAATCCAGGCATAATAAGACTAAAATTATCCTCTGCCTGCTTAATAAATGCCCCCTGGAGCCTTGAAAGAAGAAGATCAAGTTCTTTGGCCTCTCTTTTTAAATAGAGTCTAAAATCCGTTGCCACCTGATCGTTTCTTGAGCGGGCGGTATGAAGCCTTCCACCCTCTGGACCAATCCTTTCTATTAATGCCCTTTCTATATTCATATGGACATCTTCAAGCCCCTTTTTCCAAGAAAATTTTCCCTCCTGGATCTCTTTTTCTATCTCCACAAGGGCATCAATTATCCTCTGGGCATCCTCTTTGGGAATGATCCCTTTTTCTCCGAGCATCCTTGCGTGGGCAATGCTGCCCTTGATGTCCTCCCTATAGAGCCTTTTATCGAAGTGGACGGAAACACTCAGTTCCTCAACAAGCGCTTCGGTTGGCTCTTTGAATCTTCCACCCCAGGGCTTTTTTTGACCTTTATTTTCCTTTCCCATATCTTCTCCCAAAAAAAACAAAAAGGCAGAAGGAATTTGACCTTCTGCCCTTTTTATAGCCAATTTTTAAAGATGTAAACAGGATTTTTAGGTGCCCATTTCCCAGGATGACAGATATTTTTCCTGTTCATCTGTAAGAGAATCTATTCTTATATTCATGCTTCTGAGTTTCAGTCTTGCGATCTCTCTATCTATCTCTTTTGGCACACCATAGACATCCTTTTTGAGGTTTTTCCCTTCCTTTACCATATATTCAGCACAAAGGGCCTGATTGGCAAAGCTCATATCCATGACGCTTGAAGGATGTCCTTCTGCGGCTGCAAGATTTATAAGCCTTCCTTCTCCAAGGACATAAACTCTTCTTTCATTTTGAAGGGTGAATTCCTCAACGTAGGGGCGTATAACTCTACGACTCTTAGTAACTTCATTGAGTCCATCAAGATCAAGCTCAACATTAAAGTGACCTGAGTTTGCCACAATGGCACCATCCTTCATCTTTAAAAAGTGCTCTTTCCTGATGACATGGATGTCCCCTGTGACTGAGCAAAAGAAGTCTCCTATACCGGCTGCCTCTTCAATGGGCATGACCTCAAAGCCGTCCATAACTGCCTCGAGGGCCTTAATTGGGTCAACCTCTGTAACAATGACCCTTGCGCCATGACCCTTTGCTCTCATTGCCACGCCCTTTCCACACCAGCCATAGCCACAGACAACAAAAATGCTTCCGGCAATAAGCCTGTTGGTGGCACGGATGATTCCATCAATGGTTGACTGACCTGTCCCATATCTATTGTCAAAAAGGTGTTTTGTGTCGGCATCGTTTACTGCAATAATCGGATAGTGTAGAACACCATCTTTGGCCATGGCCTTAAGCCTTATTACTCCAGTGGTGGTCTCTTCGGTTCCACCAATTATCTTGTCCAGAAGGTCCTTTCTTTCTTTATGAAGGGTTGAAACAAGATCTGCTCCATCATCCATTGTAATTAATGGATCCTTTGAAATCACAGCCCTTAAGTGCTCGTAATATACATCGTTATCCTCTCCCTTTATGGCAAAAACGGGAATCTTATCATCAACAACCAAGGAGGCTGCAACGTCATCCTGGGTGCTCAAAGGATT
>JALXCD010000147.1 GCA_026991135.1 Deltaproteobacteria bacterium
GTCTTGATAACAAGACTCCTGATGAAGTATATGAATTTTCCAAGGCAGCTTGATGAACAGGAAGGCGAACAAAAAACCGCAAAAAAACTGTCTAAATTTTGGGTACCATTTCAGCCTGCCAGGGCATTTTCTATGGCCCTTTAGCAGGCTCTTTCAGCTCATCCTTTCACCAATTTGCCCTGTTTGCAAGGGGTTTTTAAGTCTTAAAGATTATTGTATTTGCAAGTCTTGTAAAAAAGAAATAAGTCCCATTACCAGTCCAAAATGTAGTACCTGTGGCCTTCCTTTTAAATCAAGGATGGGAGGGGACCATATTTGTCAAAACTGCCTGGATAAGAGCCCCTGTTTTGATATGGAGAGAAGCCTTTTCTTTTATGAAGGGACGATTTCAAAACTCATAAAAAATTTTAAATACCATAATGACTTTTCAAGCTTAAAGGCGCTTTGCCAAGTGTCAAAGGAATATCTTTTTAAAGATTCTACAAAAGATTTATTTGAGGCCATACATGGTGAGGATTTTTATGTACTACCAGTTCCCCTAACCTTAAAAAGATTGAGAACCAGGACCTTCAACCAGACGGTCTTTTTGGCAAAAAGGCTCTTTTCTAAAGATCGTATCCTTGTGGATCATGTCTATAAAAAGGTAGAGACTCCACCTCAAAGCGGGCTTGGTCTTAAAGAGAGAAAGACAAATGTAAAGGGTGTGTTTTCCTTAAAAGGGAATTTAAATGGTTTAAAGATTGTAATTCTTGACGATGTTATGACAACGGGAAGCACAGTGAACGAGATAGCCAGCCTATTAAAGAAGAGGGGCAGGGCATCCTTTGTTGGGGTTCTTACCATTTCTAGGGCCATTTTTTAAAAAGACTCCATCTTTGACCAAACTTTTGCAATACAACCAGTGACGAGGGGGAAAGGCAAGAATGATCCCTTTTATCAAAGGTAAATGTACCAATTGTCCCTTTATAATTCACTATGTTTGTCTCAAGGGATTCTCTGAGATTTTTTGGACTTGACCCTTTTGAAAGACTGAGTGCCCTAAAAAGTATGCCCGCTGCATCCCATGTCTCAAGGGTTTTAAGTTGGATAAAAAAGGGCATGTTAAAAAAATTTTCTCTTCCAAAACTTACAAGAAAATCCCTGTCACTTTGATTAAGCGGGACAGATGGATATGCATTTAGTGCCAAAAGTCTAGGGACAGCTACAAACATGAGACCATTTAAATCATTTTCTGATGTTATGAGGTCTTTTTTGAATAGCCAGTGACATAGCCCCAAAGGCATTTGAAGTTTTTGACCGTGGCCTTTTAAAAGATCAAGGGCCTGTCCCTGTGCCCAAATCAAAAGAATGTCTGGCAAACATCTTGAGATGAATTTTAGTTTGTATGAAAAATCTTCATTGTTCAAATAAAAGGCCTCCATACAGCCAATTTTTAGGCCATATTCAGGACTATAACCCCTTATCCACAAAGAGAGCTCTTTAAAAAAAGAAGAAGACTGGATAAGAACCGACATGTTTTCATAGCCCCTTTTATGAAAGGCCTTCAAAAGTGCCTTTATCTCAGCTCCAAAATTCAGCGTGGAACTAAAGGTCCATTTAGTTTTAAGGCCAGTGAAGGTCAAGACAGGATTCACACCATTTATAAGTATTAACGGGATCTTATTTGTCTCTGCAAATCTTCTGAGGATAATGATGTTTTTAGGATCAGTTGGTCCTAAAAGTGCACACACACCTTGGTTTTTAAGGCTGATTGCTCCGGTCAAAAGTCCCGATTGCTCACCTTTAGTGTCATAAACAATGGCTTCAATCCGTTTGCCGTTTATGCCCCCAGAGTGATTGAAGTTCGATACCTGTAATTGAATGGTCTTGTAACTAATGGCTCCAATTTGAGAATATGGGCCGGAAAGGTCAAGGAGAACACCTATCTTAATTGTATTTTGCCCTTGAAAACCAAAGACATTAGTAATCCAAAAGATAAATAAAGAAAAAGTGATTAAAAAAAAGGCACTTTTAGACTGAAACATGTCTTTTTAATCTATTTTAACAATCGAAGCTGTCTCTTAGCTACCTTTGCCTGGGATGAATAGGGATATTTTTTTATAAGTTTTTTTAGAAGTATCTTTGCGCTTTCCTTATCGCCAAGCTTTGCAAAGGCAAAACCTTGTTTTAGATAGGCGTCTGGCACCTTGTTGCTCTTAGGGTATTGGGTTATGACTTTGTTATATTCTAAAATGGCTTCCTCAAATCTAGAAAGTTTATATTCACATTCCCCAATCCAGAAATATGCATTGGGTACCTTTGAGGAGTTGGGATTCTCCTTTATAAATTCCCTGAATGTCTCCTTTGCCTCTTGGAATTTATTTTCTCTAAAGAGCTGGAGCCCTTTTGTATAAAGATCCACCTGAACTGGTTTAGGCTGTGGCTTTTGCACAATTTCACCAGTTGGTTTTTTTTGAGAAAAGGTATTTTTGATGGATGTTGTATTGGAAGATTGAGGTTTTTTAGAGGCAGTTACGTTCCCTGAAGGCCCAGTTACTCCTAGACGGTATTTTATCTGATTAATTTCAGCCTGCTGTTGCTCCTGATTGAATTGTAGTTGTTCAAGAAGTCCATTAAGTCTCATCAATTCACTTTCAAGTCTGTCGAGCCGGGAATTTACTCGGGCAAAGGATCTTCTATCTACTGCCCCTCCTCCCTCTTTTTGCAGGGTGTCTAGCCTTTTTTGAAGAGTCTTAATATCCTGTTCCATTCGATTAGTTTGGATTAAAAGGCCAGAAACATTCCTATCCAAGCTGTCCAACTGGGCCTGAGGGGCACAACTGATTAATGAAAAAAGAGATAATGTTCCTATGGCACAAAAGAGGCAAGTTTTTTTTCTGAAAGTCATGTCTTCTCCCCTTATTTAAAAGTATTTGGTCCCCAAAAGGGGAAATAGTCCCGCTTTCCGTATTTAAGAAGCAATCTTTGATTTTGGCCATTGGCCAACATTACAAAAAGGTGCTTTTTGCCATCGATTCTATTTGAGCTAAAAAGTATTTGTCTTCCGTCGGGTGACCAGGAAGGGTTTTCATTGGTGCCTTCAAAGGTAAGCTGTATCGGGTCCGTTCCTTCTGGTGAGATGGTAAATATTTGAAACTGCCCTCCCACCCTGCTAACATATACAATCCTATCTCCTAAAGGTGACCATTTTGGATCAGTATTATAATTCCCAGAAAAGGTAAGTCTTTTTATCTTCCCTGTTGAGATGTCAAGTAAAAAGAGTTGAGGTGTGCCTGATCTGTCAGATACAAAGACGAGCCTTTTGCCATCAGGAGAAAATGATGGTGAACAATTAATCCCTGGGCCATGGGTGAGTCTTTTTAGAATTCTTCCTTTTAAATCAATTAGATAAAGGTCCGGATTTGAAGATTTACTTAGTGTTACTGCCAGCATTTTTCCAGACGGATGCCATGAAGGAGACATGTTTATTCCCCTAAGACAAGAAAGTCTAGAAATAGAATTTGTCCTAAGGTTTTTTATATAAAGACAAGGCCTCCCTGTTTTAAAGGAGTTAAAAACTATAAAGTTTCCATCTGGAGAAAACCTTGGCGACATTACAATGGTTCTAAGCCTGGTTTCCTGTCTAATGTTCATACCATCAAAATCTGCCGAATATATCTCCTTTCCCCTGGCAGTTTCACTTATAAAAACTATACGTGAAAGGGTGACGCCAGGCCGCCCCGTAATTGCTTTAACTATTTCATTACTAAATCTATGTGCAATCCGCCTTATGTCGCCAACTTCACCAAGATATTTTCTTCCAACAAGCATGGAATTATCAGAAAGATCAACCAATTTAAGGGTAACTGAAATCTTTCTTCCGGTCCTATCAAGTTTCCCTTTTACAAGGTAGTCAAGCTTTTCTCCTTGAGGTATCTGTAGGGATGAATAAACAGAAAAAAAGCCCTGAAATAACAAGTCAGACTTAAGGCACTTTGTAAGTTTTTCTGCAACTATTCGATTTTCATAGGTGTTGATCTTAAGTTTTGGAGGAACGATTGCAATAGGTATTTTTTGAATAAAGGGAGATGATATATCAATGTATATCTTTGAAAATGACGTAACTGGAACGAAAAATGGCATTAAAATAGTCAACCAGAAGCACTTTTTTACCACAACATACCTCGGTATCTTGGAGATTGGTCTATAGAATACCCACTTACTCCATTTAATACAAATGAGAATATAAAAAAAGAACTTACGTCAGAAAATAAAAACCCCGGACATTTTTGTCCGGGGTAATGAGGACACTATTACTTTTATAAAAAGATCCTATGGATTACCACCAACTTACTGTTTGATCTGCTTCAAAAATTAATTGAACCAATACATCATAATTTGGGTCATTTTCATAAAGTTTAAACTCGGTGGCATCCCTGTCACGGCTTAATATCTCAACCAATTTTTTGGTATCATCATTGGGTTCATTTCTATAAACGTGCAATATTTTCATTTTCTTTTCATCACTCATGGCTTCCTCCCCCTATTAATCTTCTGAACATGCAGGTGGTGGGGTCTTGCTCTGTTTGGGCAGACCATATGGAATAATCAAATCTGCCTCCCTGAGCTTTTCGCCAAGCTCCTCCAGGCTGATCTTGGTAAGCTCTACGCCTTCCACATCTTCACCATCCAGGGTTAAAACATCCCCTTCCATGTCTCTAATCCAATCTATATTTTCCTTAACATAGTCAGAAAAACGGGGATATTCGTTATACATAAATACTGGGTATGCATAATGGTTTTCTACAGCAAGCCCCAAGGCGGAGCGGACTGCATCTCCTGCATACATCCTATTTTGCATTAAAAAATAACATTTTTTGGATTCCATAATCTCACTCCTCCTAAATTACAGGACCAAATATTTCCCACATTCATCAATAATGGCACCATGATAGGCCTGAGTCCTCATTTGGCGAGGAGTAAGCCCCTTTGGTACATCCTTTTCCACATCATAACCTTCACAGGTGTAGCTATCTGCACAGATGGCTAGGTCTTCAACTTCACACATATTGGCCAACTTAACAAAGTCTGGGTGTTTGGTAAGGTGAACAGACTTAAATGTAAAAAAGACCATCACCTTTTTCCCAGCTCTTTTGGCAGCGGCTGCAACTCCCAATACATGTCTCATGTACTGAGGAGAGGTTACAAAAATCCCAAGTTTGTTCGGATCGGTAGCCATTGGTTATAAACCTCCCTTTCTTCTAATGAGAAGAATACTTTTTGTTATTTTTTCTTTACGTAAAAGCGAATAAAACCGTCATCTTCCCTTTCGCCAAGGTACTCATGGCCGGCCCTTGCACACCAGCCAGGAATGTCATTTCTGGAACCCGGATCGGTTCCAAGGATTTCAAGGATTTCCCCTGAGTTGATTTTTTCAATCTCCTTCTTGGTCCTTAAAAGTGGCATTGGGCAGCTCAAACCCTTTGCATCTAAAGTCCTTGCTACTTCTAACCCTTCTGGGGCAACCTTAATGTCGCTCATGATTCCTCCTTTTTTATTTTAATTTTGTTCAGTTTTTTAACTGAATATTACATTTCCACTATTAATTTGTTGGAATCTTCATTCCAATCGACAATTATATACCACAGTGCCATGGCAAGCGCTACTATCGCCAAGGTCCAGCCATATCCAAGGGCATCGGGTAGATAAAGGTGGATTCCAAGCTTACTGCCTTCATGCATTGGGCCTGTTCCTTCCATGTGAATAGCCCTAAACCACTTGGTCATTATCGCATTGCTGATACCAAAAAATGGAACAACTAGCCAAAGCTTCATTTGACCTTCACCTACACGCCAAAGGGTTCCAGAACCGCATCCACCTGCAAACATGGCTCCCAGGCCAAAGAGAAAGCCGCCAAGAATGGCTCCCCATCCAAAGGTTCCTCTGACATAATTTACAGGGTCAAGGACCCTTCTGGCTGAAACAACTGCCTGTTCTGCTGCATCGGTAAGGTCATCTAGGGTATCTGCAAGTTCTTCATCTTGAATTTCGTCAGTATCTATATCTTCAACCACGTCCATAAGAACTGATTTTACTGCTACAGAAGAGCCTCTTTGTGGAACTGCATACTTAAGTACTGCTGCACCTACTGCCAAGACTAGGATACTTAGGGCAACTGACTTTGCTAGGGTGCAATCACCTGTCATGTGAGGTTCCCTAAAGGCCTGTACCATGCACCAGCGCCCCCTCTGCATGGTGTATCCTAAACCTGCTGATATCAAAAGAATACCACTTAATGATGCTGCATAGTCATCACTCATTCCTGCATATTTGTATGCTCCCCATATGAGTGCTGCTATTCCAACAAGGCCAATTACTATCTTAAGTCCATATGGAAAATCAAAGTTTTTACCACCGCTGGTTCCCCAGGTTACGTGTTCCATCTCCCAATAAATATATTTGAGTCCCAATACTACTCCAATTATCAGCCCCAACCACATGGTGAAGCCGTTAGCTGCAAGGTTTCCGATTGCATTGTACATTCCACCGACATTACATCCACCAGCAAATGCAGAACCTACCCCCATAAGGATTCCTGCAATAATTGCCTTAACCAGTTCCCATGGCGGAGGGAATTTAAATGAAAAGTCATTGCCAAGACATGCTGATATAAAGGCGCCAGCAACAAAACCAATCCCAATAACAGAACCAGAGCTAATTAGTACACTAGATGGTTTTTGACCAAAGATACCAATACCATAAAGAATCCATTCACCCCAGTTTCTTATGGCACCCACTGCACCCCAGGGACGCCACCATGCCATGATAAGGATACTGAGAATTGCAATGATGAGTCCTGATGCAGTGGCATTCCACTCTGTCTGGCACAAGAGCTTGAAAAAGTTCTTGACCTTTTGAGAAAAAAGTCCCTCGCTCATTTGGCGCTTCCCTCCCTCACGGAATTTAGTGTTTATGGTTAAGGATTAACCGTTGCATGAAAAGAACAATAAAGTTATTAATATTTTACACATTGACTTGGTCTGTACCAAAATTCACGCACTGTGTCAAGGATTTGTTGAATGACCATTCAGTTTTAAACTTCCATACAAAAAGTCAAAATTAATCATAGTTAAGGAGAGATAGATGACTAAGTTTTCATTGTTCTTGCTGTTCACAACCAGTGTCTTTTTTATGTTTGCATGTTCAAGGGAAGGATTGGCCTCAGTGAATATGACAGGACTTATTAAAAAGAGATTGCCAAATGGTCTTACTGCAATTGTCAAGGAGACCCAAAGGGCACCTGTTGTTGCAGTTCAGGTCTGGGTGAAGGCAGGAAGTTCTTACGAGACCAATGAAGAAGCAGGAATAACCCACCTTATAGAGCACATGATATTTAAAGGCACTGAAAAGAGGGGGCCGGGAGAGCTTGCAAGGATTATTGAATCCTTGGGAGGAAAGATAAATGCCTACACCTCATATGATTACACAGTTTATCACTGTGTTGTTCCAAAAGATCATTTAAAGACTGCTCTGGATGTATTAAGCGATGCAATATTTCATTCTACCTTTGATCTCAATGAGCTTGAAAGAGAAAAAAAGGTGGTCCTAGAGGAAATGAAGATGAGGCTGGATACTCCCCGTACCATGCTTTATGAGGACCTCATGAAGATTTCTTATAAGATCTATCCTTATAATAGGCCAATAATTGGCTTTGAAGAGACTGTAACATCCTTTACCAGAGAAGATATCTTGAATTATATGAAAAAACATTACAGGCCATGTAATATGGCAGTCCTTATAGTTGGAGACGTTGAAAAGGGGAGGGCACTAAAAGAGATAGAGGAATTCTTTTCTCGTGGCAAAGGTTCATCTTGCAAAGAGCCTGCTTTTCCAGATGAACCAGAACAGTTTGAGCCAAGGCTCACTTCAAGGGCTATGGACTGTAACGAAGGTTATATTGCAGTTTCTGTTTCAGGAATTCCAAATTTTAACTCTGAAGATGTTCCTGCCCTTGACCTTTTGGGTGCACTTTTATCGGATGGTGAAAGCTCTCTCTGGGTATCAAAACTGAAAAATAAGCTTCAGCTTGTTCACAACATCAGTGCCTATGCATTTACGCCAAAGGGCCCAGGACTTTTTGAAATATCTTCTGAGACAGATCCGGATAAGCTTAGAAAAGCCCTAGAGGGCATCCTTTCAGAGCTTTTTAAGCTTAAATCTATGGATTTTTCCAAAAAGGAAATAGAAAAGGCAAAGACCCAGGTTATTACAGATTTTATATATAGCCAGGAGACCATGGAAGGAGAAGCCAGAAAGCTTGGTGTTTTTCAGGTCCTTTCTGGTGACCCACTTAATGAGGAAAAATATATTAAAAAAATTCAGAAGCTAACCCCTGAGGATATTAAAAGAATATGCAAAAAATATATCAATCCAAAAAAGATAAATGTGTCTGTGGTCTATCCTGAAACCATCAATTTTAATCTCAATAAAGACGAACTCTTAACAATGATTGAAAACGCCCAAAAAGAGGCTGAAAATAAGGCCGAAGGCATCATTTCCATTGGAGAAACCCCAATAAAAAAATTTAGCTTAACAAATGGGGTAACAGTTCTTTGTCAGGAAAGCCATGATCTTCCTGTTGTAGCTATACGGGCCATTTTCCCAGGAGGTCTTAGATACGAAAGGTCAGAAAATAATGGCATCTTTAACCTTTTTGCAAAGGCATGGACAAAGGGTACCACTTTTCATAGCGCATCTTCCATTTCAGAAATAATAGATGGAATGGGAGCGGATTTAAACGGCTTTTCTGGAAAAAATACCTTTGGTCTGAGTGGCCGTTTTACAAGCTTTAATTTCAATAAGGGTCTTAAACTATTTTTTGAAATACTTCTTTCTCCCACATTTCCACAGGATGAGATAGAAAAGCTTAAGCCTCACATCCTTGCCCAGATTAGAAAACAGGATGATTACATGCCAGGGGTTGCAATAAGAGAATTTAAAAAGCTTCTTTTTTCGCCTCATCCATATGGAATGGATGTTTTAGGAACTCCTGAAAATGTAATGGCATTTTCAAGTGAGGATTTGAAAAGGCTTTATAAAGAATATGTTGTTCCAGACAGAGCCATTATTTCGGTAGTGGGTGATATTGATGCAGAAGAGCTAAGGGAACAGTTAAATTCCATATTAAATTCCTGGCAAAATGAATCAGACTCATTTTTGCCAACACCTCCTGAACCAACGGTTCTTTCATCCCCAAAGGTTGTAAATATTCACAGAGAAAAACAACAGGAGCACATTGTCCTAGGATTCATGGGTACAGGACTCTTAAAAGAAGACAGGTATGCCCTTGAGGTCCTTAATGCCATTTTGTCAGGTCAGGGAGGAAGACTTTTTAGTACCTTAAGAGATAAGGAGTCGCTAGCTTATGCAGTAACTTCATTTACTGATTTTGGAATCGACTATGGCTTTTTCGCAACTTACATTGCTTGTTCCCCTGAAAAGAAGCTTTCTGCCCAAAAGGGACTTTGGCGTGAGCTTTATAAGATTCAAAACGAACCTCCTACAACCGAGGAAATAGAGCGTGCCAAGAACTGGCTTATTGGCAGGTACCAGATATCGTTACAGACTCCAGGAGCCAAGGCCATGGATATGGGTCTTAATGAGCTTTATGGTTTGGGTGCGAACTTTTATCTCAAGTATCCTGAATTAATAAAAAAGGTAAGTTCTCAGGATGTTCAGCAGATAGCAAAAAAGTATCTTGATTCGCAAAGATATGTCCTGGTGGTGGTTGGTCCATAAAATATGAAACAAGTCTATTTGGTTGTGAAACGCCCAGGTGAAAGGGCCAAAAATGTGGCAAAAAAGGTTAAGGAGTTCCTTGGCAAAAAAGGTGTTCATGTCAATCAGGGTGATATCCATCCGGAAGATGAGGCAATAGTTGTTGTTGGAGGGGATGGGACCCTTTTGCATGTGGCATCACTTGCCTATTCAAGGCAACTACCTCTTCTAGGTATAAATGCAGGCGGACTTGGCTTTTTGACAGAAGTGCATATTGATGAGATGGAAGAGTCTCTCACAAGACTTATAAACCGCCAGTTTGAGCTGGATGAAAGGATGGTCCTTTCTGTGAAGGTTCATTCTTCAAAAAGTGATGCGCCAATAAGAGAATATATTGCTCTAAATGAGGCCGTGATCACAAAGGGGGCCCTTTCAAAAATTATTCAGATTAATACCTGGGCAGATGACCTTTTTTTGACAACCTATAAGGGTGACGGTCTCATAGTTTCCACAGCTACGGGTTCAACTGGCTATAATCTTTCTGCTGGTGGGCCAATTGTCTATCCCAACCTTGATATAATTATTCTCACTCCCATTTGTCCCTTTGCCTTAAGTTCTAGGCCGCTTATTCTATCTGGAAATACTACTATTAGGATAGAAGTGAAAGATATAAAGGAAGAGGTATGTCTTGACATAGATGGACAGGTTGGCATCCACTTAGAAAAGGGCTTTTCAATAGAGATAAAGAGGGAAGAGAAGACCCTAAAGCTAATAAGAAATCCTCAAAGGGATTATTTTACCATTTTACGGGAAAAACTTGGTTGGACTAAGGGCATAAATATCCTTCAAGATAGGAAATAAAAAAGCCCTGCATAAACAGGGCCATTCGAGGGTAAGCTTTTTAAGCAGCTTCAGCCTCTTCCTTTTCCTGTTCTTCTTTTCCGATTTTGGCCAAGAGTCGTTCCTTTTCACGCTCCATGGCCTCCTTTCCTGCCTCAAGGGCACTTTCTAATACTGCCTTTTTTGCTTCCACTACCTCCTTGCTCTTTTCAAGGAGTTCAACGGCTTTTTCTTTCACTTCATCAGCTACTTTATCGGCCACCTTAAGGGCCTCATCCTTTGCTGCAGAGGCCTGATCTTTTAAGAGCTCTCTGGTTTCAGGTCCGGATTTTGGTGTTACCAAAAGGGCAAGCCCTGCACCTACAGCCCCGCCCAATAAAAAGGCCAAAGCCACACTTCCGGCTGAATAACGGCCATTACTCATATTGTTCACCTCCTTTTTTCATGTATATTCTCACTTACATATTCAAGGGAGCGTTTTACTCCAACAGCCATACTGGCAAGCTGTATGGCTAGCCCTGTAAAACCTCCTTTTACTATGCTCGTTACCATGTGGACCGTTTGTCCGGCTTCATCCAATGCCTTAAAAAGGTTGTCAGTAGTCTTTATCTTCGCCTGAACGTCTCTGGCGACTTCATTTGCCCCTGAAACAAGTTCTTTTGTCTCATTTAGTAATGGGGGAACATCTTCTCTAAGTCGTTCTTCTAATACTTCCTCTAATTCCCTGTAATTTGAAATTATTTTAGTAAGCTCATTTACTAGTTTTGAAAAGTCCATCTCAAGCTTTTCAAGCTCTGTATCAATAAGGTTTAGTGTTTCATAAATCTTATCTTCAATTTTCGGTATCCCTTCTAAAACAGGCCCTATTTGTTTTATTTTTTCATCTGCAATATCTAATGTCTTATTTAGGCGTTTTAATGTTTTAACGATTGCAAAAACAAGCCATGCAAAAAAAAAGGTGATAATTACTACACAAGTGCCAAATCCAACCCACAAATATGGATAATATTCCTTTGGAATAATCTCAGTCACCATACCCTCCAAATTTAGATAAGACTAAAAAGATTCTAAAAAGACAATAAGTCACCCATCTTTCTTTTTCAATAGCTGAAATTTTTAGCATGTTAGTTTCGCCTCTATTTCTTTTTCAGGTTACGCGAGTGGTGAGCCTGTTCGAAAAAATCTTCAACAAAGGAAGGAGA
>JALXCD010000148.1 GCA_026991135.1 Deltaproteobacteria bacterium
AATTTGTTTCTGAAGCCCTTTTTTTTCTTAATATCAAAAGACAACAATATAAAAGGGCACGTTTTTATCTATCCTTTCTTCCTTCCCACAAAAAAGAAAAATATAAAAGACTTCTATTTAAAACCAAGAGAAAGAAAAAAATAAAAAACAAAAAGGAAATTGAACAGGCTCGGCTTAATAAAAAGCTCAAAAAAATATTTTTCCTTGCTAAGAAAAAAAGATGGGCTGAAGTTCAAAAACTTATCAGTCACCTTCCTGCACATATCAAAAAAAGAAAGGATATAATGGTAATAAATGCATGGGCACTTTTTAATCTCAAAAAGTTTAATGAAGCTCTCCCTATATTTTTATCCCTTAATAAACTCTCTCCAAAAGATGAATCTATTGCCTATGGTCTCGTTGTTACTTCCCAAAAACTTAACAAAAAAGAGCTTGCTCTTAAAATTTCTAAAAAATGGGTAAAAAAGAAAAAATTTAAAGACATATGGTGCAATCTAACAAAAGAACAAATCATTTCTTCATATAATGACAAAGAATTAGATAACATTTCAAATTATTATAATGCCTTTAAGGCTGAAAATTGTAATGATATAGATGGATCTGTTAGGCAGATTGTGGGCTGGTCTTATTTATTACAAAAAAAATATTCTAAAGCCTGCCCAATTTTTTATTCCCTTTATGAAAGAGACAAAAAGACCACTGGAATAGTAAATGGTTATATTGAATGTTTGAGATATACCAAAGACAAAAACAAGTTATGGAATTTTATGGATAACCTTGCTACATCAGATGAGGATTCTGACAAACGAATTGCACAAAAATTTTATCTGGATAAAGGCCTTGTAAAACTATCGAGCTTTATTCTGAATGACCCCAAAGCTCCTAATTTTAACAGCCACACATCCTTTTTTGAACTTGGTTATTCTTACAATTATCTCGATGGGGACTCTGGCATATCAAAACTTCACATGCAGGGTCTTCCCTTTGGAATTTTTTACACCCATCCCATGAAAAACCTTGGAATAAAATTTGGGATTTCCCACCTTTTATTACAAACTGGCACAATCCCTGATAAACCCTGGCTTGGGACGCCAACATTAAAAGATACCCGATTTTCAAGTCATAGTTCTGTTAATACTATTGTTCCAAGGCTTGAAGTCGAATACGAAGCCAAATGGCATACCAATTTAGACTTGAGTTCCACACCAATAAATGGGCCTGTAGGGGCACTCCCAACCTTTGATTTATCTTTAAAAAACCTTGAAAATGGCCTTTCCTTTTCTGTTTACCAGCGGGAGACAGTACGTTCCCTTCTTTCTTTGACAGGCCAGAAAGATCCCTATACAGGGAAAAATTGGGGCAGGGTTTTAGATACTGGTCTTTCTCTAGGCCTTAACAGAGGGCTTTTTAAAGACTACTGGTTCTCACTGAAAATGGGTTATTCTCACCTTTGGGGCAAAGACACATGGAATAATGACAAAGTTTATGGCAACTTCTCATTTGGAAAGAGTATTTCAAACAGTCTATTTACTGACCTATCAATAGGAATTTATTCAACAGTCATACACCATAAACACAATACAAATTTTTACACCTTTGGACACGGTGGCTATTTCAGTCCGCAGTTTTTCCTGGCAACAGGCCCCTTTTTCCATTTGATTACCAAGACCGGAGAAAACTGGCTCTTTGAGCTTGAAGGGGCAGTTAGCTGGCTTAACTACTATGAGGAATCAAGCCCTCTTTATCCTCTGGAAGATGAAAAAGGGAATTTTTACAGCTCAAACCAGACAAATAAGCTTGGCTATTCTAGCTCCTTTGCGTTTTCCTGGCTTTTTACACCACATTTTATTGCAAAACTTCACGGCAATATCAATAAAAGTGCTGATTATACCCAGTGGGGTTGTGGTATAAGCTTTGTATATTTATTTGATTCGAGAAATGGACTTTTTGCCTTTGACCTTCCTCCTTCCTGGAAGTTCATAAGATTTTGATTTTTCCTTTTTGCCAAATCCCAAATATTGCACTATGTTAAGGGATTTTTAAAAGCCTTTTACCCAAATTGAGGAGTCTTTTAAAGATGGGAGAAAGATCTGAAGAACAGTTACTGCCAAAGGCCTATAATTTTCGCGGGGTTGAAACCAAATGGTATGACCAGTGGATGAAAAACTCCCTTTTTGTCGCCACCATGGATGAAGACAAGCCAAACTTTTCCATGGTGATACCTCCACCCAATGTGACAGGTGTACTACACATTGGACATGCCCTAAATAACACTCTTCAAGACATTCTTGTAAGATACAAAAGAATGGATGGCTATAATACTCTTTGGGTTCCTGGGACTGATCATGCTGGGATTGCTACCCAAAATGTGGTTGAAAGGCAGATCGCCCAGGAAGGACTTACAAGATACGATCTTGGAAGGGAAAAATTTATCGAACGTGTATGGGAATGGAAGGCCAAAAGTGGTGGAAGAATCATAGAGCAGCTAAAAAGGCTAGGTTGCTCCTGTGATTGGTCCAGACAAAGGTTTACCATGGATGAGGGCCTTTCCCGGGCTGTAAGGGAGGTCTTTGTTAGACTCTATGAAGAAGGGCTCATCTATAAGGGAGATTATATCATTAACTGGTGCCCGCGGTGCCATACTGCCCTTGCCGACATAGAAGTGGAGCATGATCTTTCAAAGGGCTCCATCTGGTATATCAGATATCCCATTGCCAAGGACGGAAGTGACGAACCCTCAGACAGATACCTTGTTGTGGCCACAACAAGGCCTGAGACCATGCTTGGGGATACGGCCGTTGCCGTAAACCCAGATGACGAAAGATATAAGGATCTTGTTGGCAAATTTGTCATTTTACCCCTTGTAAACAGAAAGATACCTATAATTCAGGACGAACATGTGGACCCTGAGTTTGGGACAGGGGCTGTCAAGGTAACTCCTGCCCATGATTTCAATGACTTTGAGATTGCAAAAAGGCATGACCTTCCTTCAATAAATATCTTTGACAAGAATGCAAGACTTACAAAGGAGGCCGGCCCCTATCAAGGATTGGACAGATTTGAGGCAAGGAAAAAGGTCCTTTCTGACTTAGAAAGTAAAGGACTTTTGGAAAAGGTTGAACCACATGAGCTTGCAGCAGGGACCTGTTACAGGTGCAAGACAATAGTTGAGCCAAGGCTATCAAAGCAATGGTTTGTAAAAATAGAGCCTTTGGCAAGGCCTGCCCTTCAAGCAGTAAAGGAGGGAAAGACAAGGATAATACCTCCAAACTGGATAAGAACCTATGAAGAATGGATGACCAATATCAGGGACTGGTGCATATCAAGGCAGATCTGGTGGGGTCACAGGATTCCTGCCTGGACATGCAAGGATTGCCAAAATCTCATGGTGGAAAGGAATGAGCCAGAAAAATGCAGTAAATGTGGCTCCAGAAATCTTTTGCAGGATACAGACGTCCTTGATACCTGGTTTAGCTCTGCCCTTTGGCCCTTTTCCACTCTGGGCTGGCCAGAAAAGACAAAGGAATTGGAATTTTTCTATCCAACATCAGTCCTTATCACAAGCTTTGACATCCTCTTTTTCTGGGTTGCAAGGATGATGATGATGGGAATTCACTTTATGAATGATGTTCCCTTTTATGATGTCTATCTCCATGCTCTTGTAAGGGACGAAAAGGGCCAAAAGATGAGTAAATCAAAGGGGAATGTCATTGATCCTTTAACCATCATGGAAAAGTTTGGGACAGATGCAGTGCGTTTCACCCTTGCTGCCTTTGCTGCCCAGGGAAGGGATATAAAGCTTTCGGAATCAAGAATCGAAGGATACAGACACTTTGTTAACAAAATATGGAATGCCACAAGACTGGTTCTCATGCACACATCGACACTTGAAGGCTATCAGCAGGAATTTCCTTCAGAAAGACTCACCAGCGTAGAAAAGTGGATTTTAAAAAGGCTTAATGACACAATTCTCGCAGTAAGAAAGGCCTTGGATAACTTTGATTTTGATGTGGCCGCCAAAGAGCTCTATAAATTTTTCTGGCATGAATACTGTGACTGGTTCTTGGAACTTGAAAAACCCGACCTTTCAAAAAAAGAAGGCCAAAGGGCCCAAATCTCAAAACATGTAACTTTAACCGTTCTGGATAATGCATTAAGGCTTCTTCACCCCTTCATGCCCTTTGTAACCGAGGAGCTGTGGCATCATCTTCCAGGAAAACAGGGCTTTATAATGGTATCTGAATTTCCTTCATCAAAAAATGAATGGAATTTTGAAAGAGCACCTTTGGAAATTGAGTTATTGAAGACCATCATCTCTGGCATCAGGAACATAAGGGCAGAACTTGGGATACATCCAGGTAAGAGCCTTGAGGCAGTTTTTCTCTTGCACAGTGAACTTGCCAAAGAAGTTCTTAACCTCCATGAAAATGAAATCAAACTACTTTCAAGGGTTGAAGAAATCATTAGAATAAAAGATTCCTCCCAGAAACCCAAAGGGGCTGCTTCCTTCATTCATCAAGAGCTTGAAATATTTATTCCCCTTGAAGGGCTTGTTGACATTGAATTGGAGCTAAAAAAGATAGCAAAGGAAAGGGACAAGACTTTAAAAGAACTAAAAAAGGTTGAAGGAAAGCTTTCCAATGAAAACTTCCTTTCAAAGGCTCCAAAAGACATTGTTGAAAAGGAAAGGGCCAAAAAGGAGGCCTTAACTGCAAAACTTGAAAAGCTCGATGAACATGAAAAAATGCTCAGAGAAATTGGATAACCTTCCAATTCCAAAGATTCTTTTTGAGGATTCGGTAAAAAGTGCACTCAAGGAGGACATTGGCACAGGAGATGTCACTACTTCTGCCCTTATTCATCCAGATACATGGGGAAGTGCACGCATAATCGCCAAAGAAGACGGCATCTTGGCCGGCCTTTTTGTAGCAATGGAAACCTTCTTACAGGTTGATGATACCATCAGCTTCGAAGAGGCCCTTTCTGAAGGCTCTTTTTTTAAAAAGGGGCAGGAACTTTTGGTAATAAAGGGAAGGGTTTCTTCCATGCTTCTAGCAGAAAGAGTGGCCCTAAACTTTCTTCAAAGGCTTTGTGGCATAGCCACCCTTACAAAGGAATTTGTTGAAAGGATCAAGGATCTAAATACAAGAATTGTTGGCACCAGGAAAACCACACCAGGGCTTAAGATCCTTGAAAAATATGCCATAAGAATTGGCGGAGGATGTAATCATAGAATGAACCTTTCGGATGGAATCCTCATAAAGGACAACCACATAGCTGCAGTAGGGTCCATAAAAGATGCGGTTAGAAGGGCCAGAAACTATAGCCCACATACCCTTAAGGTGGAAATAGAAGTAACAGATATTAATGATCTAAAAGAAGCCATAAATAAAGGTGCAGATATAGTTATGCTTGACAACATAAAACCGGAACAAATAAAAAAGGCAGTAGAAGTTGCAAAAAAAATTCGTAAAGATGTGTTACTAGAAGCATCTGGAGGGGTGACCTTAGAAAATGTGAGAGAGATAGCTAAAACGGGGGTAGATATAATTTCTGTTGGAGCCCTTACCCATTCTTTTAAGTCCATTGACTTAAGCCTGAAAATCAATATACTGGAACCAAATGTTTCCAATTCAAGATAGCATACCAAGACGCTGCCCGCCCTTGATGAATTGGACCATCATGGGCATATGTTTTATTGTCTTTCTCTTTGAAATAAGTCTTCCTCATCCTGTTCTTGAAAGGCTTTTCTATTATTTTGGTGTTGTCCCTGCCCGATATACGCATCCGGAATGGGCAATAAGCGTAGGGCTTGTTCCCAAGGCAATTCTTCCGCTTTTTACATGCATGTTTCTTCACGGTGGATGGATACATATAATTGGAAACCTCTGGACCCTCTGGATATTTGGAGACAATGTGGAAGACGAGATGGGACACACAAGGTTTCTGCTTTTTTACCTTCTTTGTGGCCTTGTTGCTTCTTTTGTCCAAATTTACACAAATCCACATTCCACCATTCCCACCATAGGTGCTTCAGGCGCCATTGCGGGTGTCATGGGTGCCTATTACATGCTGTTTCCAAGGGCACGGATCATAATAATGATTCCTATACTATTTTTCCCATTTTTCTTTGAGGTTCCAGCAGTCTTTTTCCTGATTTTTTGGTTTTTTGAACAGGTCTTTAGTGGCACTTTGTCCCTTTTATCACCACAACAGGCTGGTGGAATAGCTTGGTGGGCCCATGCAGGTGGCTTTTTATGTGGAATGTTTACCCATAGATTGTTCTTAAATCCAAAACCTTGCAGAAGACGCTATAAAGACCAGATGAATCAATGGGGGGTATTTGGTCCACTTGAAAGGTATTAATATCCCAATAGGGATAAATTGATAAAAAAGCCTAAAGGGAGGGAAAAATGGACGTCATTACACTTTTTTTTGCAGTCATTCTTAGTTTATTATTAACTAAATATCTTCCACCTCATACAACCTATCAAAATACTGTCAATGAGATAAAGGATGAGATTCAAAAGGCAATTGCCAAATTGATGGAATTTGGTGGAAGCCTTAAAGGTCTCAGAGAAGAAATTGCTGCTGAGCTTCAAGGTGCAGCCAATGAAATTAAAAATATCAAGGATCAAGAGTCTGGCTCAATAAAGGAGGAAGTTCAAAGAATTGCTGCAAAACTCGAAAACTTTGGTAAAGGCCTTGAAGAAATAAAAAAGAATGTGTCTGAAAGCATCCAGAAGGCCACATCAGAGCTTACAAAGCTTGGCGCAGATAAAGGGGCTGCCTCAACTGATGAAATTCAAAAGCTTTCAGGAAAACTTAGCGAACTTAGCTCAGGTCTTGATGGCTTAAAAAAAGAGGTTGAAGATCAACTGCAAAAGGCCCTCAATGAGATAGAAAAAATTGAAACAAGTGGCCCACCTCAGGGCACAAAGGAACTGGAAGAACTTTCTCAAAAGATTTCCCACATTGAGCAGGCCCTTTCCGGAGAAGTCAAAAAAATAACAGAAGAAATAAATCAAATTAAGGCACAAAATGAAGTGCTCACAGGTTTTGTTAAAGAGAGCCAAAGAGCCTATCTTCCAGAACAATTCGATCTTTATAATGGCCTATGGGTTTCATTAGTTGAACTCAAAACAATAGTTGGGGAGCTTTGGGAATTTCCTTCAAGGGAAAAGGCAAAGAAATTGGCAAAACAGGTTCTTGAAACCAGAAAAATGCTAGAGCAGAGCGCTATTTTCATACCTGAAAAGCTCTTTAATGAGCTTACAAATATTATAAATGAATTTGAAAATATCCAATTTGGTAAGCTTTCTTTAATAAAACTTAGAAATGTATCTGTGAAAAATAAAGATTTTGCAGAAAAGGATTTAAAATCTGGGCTTGAAAGCAATAAATCCATCAAGGATAAATTTTTTGAGACCCTAGAAGAGTTTAAACAGTTTATAAAAAAACAGGTGCTGGGATAAGGAACATTTAAATTTAGTTTAAAAAATTTAACGGAGGTATAAATGACCATATTTGACGTATTCTGGATATTTTTCATGCTAACAGCCCTTCAACCTGTGCTTCGTCAAAAGATGCTCGAAGCGGCCAGGCAGCGTGCCATTGCCAAGATTGAAAAAGAGCGTGGCTCAAGGGTCATTCTCTTGATTCACAGGCAGGAAACAATGAGCCTTTTAGGTTTTCCTGTTATGCGTTTTATTGATATAAATGATTCCGAACAGGTTATTAGGGCAATCCACATGACTGATCCCGATGTTCCAATTGATCTGGTCCTTCATACCCCCGGAGGTCTTGTTCTTGCCGCCCTTCAGATTGCAAGGGCAGTAAAGGATCATCCAGGAAAGGTAACTGCCTTTGTTCCACATTACGCCATGAGTGGCGGCACTCTCATCGCCCTTGCCGCTGATGAAATAGTAATGGATAAACATGCAGTCTTAGGGCCTGTTGACCCTCAAATGGGCAACAGCCCTGCTGCATCCCTTTTAAAGGTCATTAAATCAAAGCCAATAGACAAGGTAGATGACAATAGTATTGTCATGGCAGACATGGCAGAAAAGGCCCTTAAACAGATGAAGAAAAATGTTACAGAGCTTCTTTCTGACAAATTGGGGACTCAAAAGGCACAAGAATTATCAGAACTTTTATCTCAAGGCACCTGGACCCATGACCATCCCATTTCCTGGCAGGAGGCAAAAGATATGGGCCTTCCCGTTAAAACTGACATGCCAGATCTTTTTTATGAGCTCATGTCACTTTTTCCTCAGCCTGTCAAAAGAGAGCCAAGTGTTGAATTTTTACCAATTCCAAGAAAAGGAAAAAGTGGAGAAACAGGAACAAGAGGATTTTTAGGATTTTTTAGATAAAGTTTTCAAAAAGATTTCCTATCCAGGATAGACTGCATAGGCATAAGCAGAGTGGTTATGGATGGATTCAAAATTCTCTGCTTCAATGGCAAACCAGGTAATTTCAGGGCGCTCTTTTAGACCTTCATAGACCGCCCTTACCATATCCTCCACAAAGACAGGATGTTTAAAGGCCTCTTCGGTAACAAATTTTTCGTCAGGCCTTTTTAGAACTGAATAGACCTGGGATGAACCGCAGCCTTCTACCACCTCGATTACATCTTCAAGCCACAAAAACCGCTTAAATCTTACCCATACCCTCACCTCTCCCCTTTGATTATGGGCGCCAAAATCTGAAATCTCTTTCGAACAAGGGCAAACAGTGGTCACTGGGACCTTAACTATCAGCATCATGTCTAGCTCATCCTTCATGGTCCCATGAAGTCCACATGAATATTCCATAAGTCCCTTTACTCCAGTAATGGGAGCACTCTTTTCTATAAAGTAAGGGAAATCTATTTCAAGATGTGCTTCCTGAGAATTGAGACGCTCTTTCATGGCAGAAAGTATCTCTTCAAAGGTCTGAATAGTGATTTCACGTCTGTATTCATTTAATATTTCAATGAATCTGCTCATATGGGTGCCCTTAAATTGGTGGGGAAGATTCACATACATGTTTACATTGGCAACAGTATGCTGTCTCCCTTTGACCTTATCAAGGACTGTTATTGGATATCTGATATTTTTTATGCCTACTCTGTTTAGCGGGATATTTCTTGTATCCCTCATGCTTTGAACATCAGTTAGGCCCTTGTATCTATCCATTTGTAATTTTCTCCAGACTGTTTACTAGTTTTTTCGCAGCATCAAGCATTTCAGGAGACGAATTGGCGATTGGAAGCCCCTTTCTTTCTGCAAATCTTGCATCCTTTGATGCCGGAAAAACAGCTATAGGCTCCCTTCCTGATATTTCTTTTATAAACTCTATATCTTCTTCATCCTGACAATGGTTTGCCACAATATGAAGGGAAGAGATATTAAGGTCTTTGGCAAGTTTATCTATCTTTTGGGCAGTCTCTATGCTTCCACGATAGGGCTGCACAACTATCAGGATGTGATCAACACCTGCAATTGTCCCGCGGCCCAGATGCTCAACTCCTGCCTCCATGTCAAGCACTATGTCCTCATCCTTTGAAAGAAGGAGGCGATTTAAGAGATTTCTTAAAACTGCATTTTCGGCGCAGGCACAGCCTGCACCACCTTGTTGGATTGCCCCAAGAACCATAAGGCTCAAATTTCCCTGTCTTTTCATAAACCTTTCGGGAAGATCATCAACCCTGGGATTAAGATTATAAAAGGCACCCTGTCTTTCAGACCTTTCATTCAATAAATCTTTCATCTCAGAAATAGGTGTTATATCCTCATTTTTAAATCCCAAAAGCCTTGCAAGATGGGGGCTTGGATCTGCATCAATGGCAAGGACCTTTTTCCCTTTATCAAGAAGTGTTTCAATAATAAAAGCACTTATTGTGCTCTTACCTACTCCACCTTTTCCACAAACTGCAATCTTCATTTATCTCACCCATATTTTTTCGTTTTTTTAAATTTTAACAAAGGGATAAAAAAATGCGAATGTCCTTTTTTGATTTAAGTCATTTTACATGATAAGAGCACTAATTTATTATAGAATTAAGAAACAGGCTTGGAGACTTGAAAATGAAATGTCCCGGACAAGATAGCAGGTTTTGGAAGGCAGATGCCATATTCGAAGTCAGATGCCCCAATTGCGGGACCACTATTGAATTCTTCAAAGATGATACCAGAAGACGTTGCCCGGGCTGTGGAGAACAGGTGCCTAATCCCGAGATGGATTTTGGCTGCGCTGCCTATTGCCCTTATGCCGAACACTGCCTTGGCTCTCTTCCTGAAGGGGTTGCAGGGGATAGCAAACTAAAGGTCCTTAAGGGGAAGATGTTCAAGGAGATTAAACAAAAATTGTCTGACAGCAAAAAGGTAGCACTTTCTGTAAGATTTTTGGAACTTTGTGAAGAATTAGGGAAAAAAGAAGGGGTAAAACTTGGACCAGTACTCCTTTGTGCCTTTGTTTTGAGCATATTTGACATACTGACTGAAAATAAAACCACAACAATTTCAGACAAATCTCTTTTGGAAAAGACATTTTCAAATCTAGGTGCTGAAAAGGAGGTCATTGAGGAGGCTTTTGAACTACTTAAGCTAATTGAATACGGAGGAAAAACAGAAAGGAACGAAGTTAAGGTGATCTTAGATGCCAAAAAGATTGCAATCCTTGAATCTGATTCCAAATCAAAGCAGGAAATCCTCAATGAATTAATGACTGATTCTGGGAAACAGATAGTTACCACAAAAATATTTGGGTAAAAATTAAAAAGGACGCATTTTTGTTGAAGATGCGTCCTTAATTAAGTTTCTTTTACTTTTAAATTTTACTTTTTAGATTGGCCCCCAATCTGACATGTAGGACCATCTCATGTAGGAACAGGTCTCTTGAACTTTTTCCTTTCCTTTTTCCCTTCTTGATGCTTCACGGCATCAATTGGTGGTGCCCCTCAGGAGGGGATACCCAACTTTGGTAAGAGCCACCTATTTATGGCAATCCATATAACCAAGATCAAGACCAAAGTAAGTAGATTGTCCATAAGCCTCCTTTTTCAAACAAAATGGGCCTACCAGATTCACTCCAGCAGGCCCATTTTTACCGGATTTAAGTAAATTTTTATTCGTGGTGACCGCCTGCCGGTTTGACACCCATCATTCTATTATAACCTTTAACTCCAATATGGCAAAGGGTGCACCTGGTATTTGATGCAAAGGCAGTATCCCCATCATGGCACTGACCACAATATTTACCCTTATAAAGGGCCTTCATGTTAAAGTCCTTTTTTTGTTCGGAATTGCCTGCCTCCATCTCAAATATATCATCGTGACATGAATCACAATCAAGACCATTGTCTTCCACGTGGAGCTTGTGATCAAATATGACGGCCTTAACAGGTTTTACAAAGATGATTGGCTCGGTTGGATAATCTGCATCTTCTTCACCAATTGCCTGACCAACTGCAACAAAACCAGCCAAAACTACCATTAAAAGAAATATCTTTAAGCCTTTTCCACTCATATCTCTATCCCCCTAAATTTTTAGTCATTCATGTAAAAAATACATGGCTTTGCGCCAGTTTCAGGCCTAAGGACCCACACGGCCTTATCAGGCTGATGGACCAGCTTCCATACCTCGCTGTTCCTGTCCGAAAAATCTCCAAAGACCCTTACGTGTGCAGGACAGG
>JALXCD010000149.1 GCA_026991135.1 Deltaproteobacteria bacterium
CGGATATACCCATAATGCCTCCACAGGTATTTAAAATTATATCTCTTAAATCTGCGCATCTGGATGGAATCCACATCTGAATAATTTCTATAAAGAGGCTTGTTCCAAAACAAAGAAAAAGGCCACATAAGAAGGCCCTTAATATTGAAAAACCGGGTCTTTTTGCAAAAACAAATATTGACATAAAGCCAAGGGGAATAAATCCAAAAAAATTTATAAATCCATCCAAAATATTCCATTTGTAAATCCCATTCATTAGGTCTATCTTTTTAAATATGATTTTAAATGTGTGTGGCACCTTTAGTGAACAACCGCATAGCCCAAGGTCGTTGAAACTTCCATCTTTAATTTTATCAAAGGTATAAATGATAAAAGGATTTTCCACTTTAATGTTTTTAAAGCTATGATCTTTTTTCCACACTTTATAATGAGATAGAATTTCCTTTTCTGAAAGGGCCCTTTTAAACAAGGCAAAACCATAAATTCTTCCATTCCATGGACTCGATCCATAACAATTATTTCCGAATACTAGAAAGGGTGGCCTAAAAATAGGGACTGTTAAATGGAGCCTTTTATTTTGGGAAATGAGTCTTCCATTATAGAAAACCTTTGTTCCATCTCTATTTGAAACTATAGTCAACATACCTGCCGAAATTTTATTTGGAATTTTAAGACTTACCCGAGGCCTTTTTAGACTGTGGGAATAGTCGTCTCCATTCATTACGATTATCCATCTCTTCCACTGTCCAACAATCAACTGGGTTTTATCATTCCCGTCGTGAAGTAATAAAATGGTTTGAAAGTGCCCTTTATATGCCTCTTTTAAAGGCCTAAGAGCAATCTCTATTGTCAACTTACCACATAAAGCGTCCTTAAAACCCTCAATGGGACCAGAATAGGCAATGCCATTTTTTAATATCTCGATACCAACTCCAGAAGAAAGGAGCTTCACATGGTTTATGAAATCAAAATCCTTTACCCTTAATCCAAAATATAATGTGATGAAAAGAATAATCAGGAATAAAAAAGAAGGATTTCTAAAAGGCATGGGCATTATACAAAAGCCCCTTCATTAGTTTTCCCTTGCAAGGACCTTTAGCTTTTTAATTTTTTCCATGTTATATCCGGAAAAGAGCCTGAAGAAGATTGTGTTGTTGGTTAAAAGGGGGTCAATATCATCTGACAATACACCGTCTTTTTTGAGCCTTTCCCATTCCAATGTCTTTGGAATTGGAGAAAATTCTGCAAGATATGGCCTGATTCCAAGGGATTTTACAAACCTTACCCCCTTTTCCACTTCTTCCAGATCCTGACCTGGAAGGCCTATCAACAAGTAGGCACCAATATATTCCCTCTTTACACCTGCATCTAACAACAAAGCCACAGCCCTTTTAAAATCTTTATTTGAAACTTTGCCTCCTGTCTTTTGCTGCCTTTCTTGACTAATTGTTTCAAGACTTAGACGAATTGTCTTAAAATTTGCCTTATAAAGCCACCTAGCCACTTCTTCATCAATGAATCTTGCATGCAGGCCATTTGGGGTATGAAATTCCAATCTGATGGATTTCTTTTCCAAGTACTCAAAAATAGGCAAGAGCCTTTTTTTAAAATCTACTAGTAATGCATCGTCATAAAAGGCTATCTGCCTTACTCTTTTTCTATATAAAAAAAGTATTTCCTTAAGGACCTCCTTGTAATCCTGTGGCTTAAACCCTCCTGTTAAAAGCCTTGATGCACAATAGGAACAAGAAAAAGGACAACCAATCGCTGTCCTTATTGCACCGTAATTTACCCTATCCCAAGAAAGGACTTTATACCACTCCTTAGGCGTATGCCTTTTTCTATCTAGACCCAAAAAGGCCATTAATGAATCCTCGTTTAACTCCAATGGTCCTTCACATAATAGGTCTATTTCTAGGTTTTTTCTGGCATGTTCTGGCCAAAGGGTGGCATAAATTCCACCTAAAATTATTGGAACCTTTGGTTGTTGTCTTTTAATTTCTTCAATGGTCCATTTAACACCAGGATACCAGTAGGACATTATAGAAGTGATAAAGACCACATCAAAACCACCAACAGTTGAAAGCCTTTTTCTAAATTCATTTCTTGAAATACCATATCTTGCAAAGCTTCTGTCAAAATTAAGCCCTAAACTCTTTAATGGAAACTCTACCGGCTTTCTTTTAAACTTTCCCGGTGCCTTAAAAGGAGAAAGGCAGTCGATGATGGAGACCTTTATATCAAAAGAGTCCAGCCAACTTGCAAGCCTATAAAGACCAAGGGGTCTAATCCAAAAATTATAGGCTGCAAAATCTGAAATCCACGGATTTACTAAAAGGGCCTTCACTTAATGGAATTAACTTTTTCTTCTATCAATGAGGAAATTGCTCCCTTCAAGGGATTTGACCTTTTTCTTAAGGCCTGCTGCACAGGATGCAACCTCTCCATAGTGGTTAAAACGGCCTGGTGGACAAGGAACCACAGCGATGGAAAGGCTGGTTAAGGGAAACTTTTGCTCCTTTCCCTTTCTGTCAAGAGATACGAAAAAGCCAGCTTCAAGGTCCTCCTCATCTAAAAAAAGAGGAATCAGGGCAGAAAAGTTCTTGATTACATCCTGACAAGTTGACTCTACCACATCCATTGGGACATGAAATATGAAATCATCCCCTCCCACATGCCCCACAAAGCCCTGTCTTCCAGCCTTCTCTTGAACCACATTGACAAGTATCCTTGCAACCATCCTAATGACTTCATCACCCCTAGAAAAACCATATTTATCATTGTAGGGCTTAAAATTGTCAATATCCACATAACAAACTGCGTGTGGAAGCTTGTTATCTAGCATATTTTGAATGCTTTTAAGAATTGAGGAATTTCCAGGAAGCTTTGTAAGTGGATTGTTATCTGCTACTCTTTTACTCCTTGAAATTGCAAGTTCAATACGGGTCAATAGTTCTTCAATCGTTGCCTGTCCATTAATGAGATCATCTACAGGATAGTATTTCCATTCAAGCCCTGCCATAAGATCTCTTTCAGATACGATGAGGACTATTGGCATAAGGGCAAGCTGAAGATTTTTCTTTAAGGCAATTATAACCTCTTTATCAAGCCCCTTATCAAGCCCTTTTTGTATTATGAGTAGGTCTGGCGGGCTTGAAAGGAGAAGCTCAAGGGCCCTTTCAACGTCCTCGTGATAAATGAGATCGTAGCCTTTTGCCTCGATACAAAGCCTTTCATCTGACCTAGTGAAAAAATCCTTTGAAACAAGGGCAATCCGCTTCACATCAGGCATCTTTTTTTATTTCCAATGTGAAATCCTGAAGCTCAACTAGCTTTTCGTCAAGCTCTGATATTATCTCTTTGACATCTGACTTTTTAAACTTTATTAATTCCCATGCTTTATGATCTAAAGAAGGGACCCAGGGATCTCCACTATTGCCAAATCCAAGTGCCCTAATAAGTATATCTGAAAAATGTATAATGGCAGTTATGTCCTTAAAATCTGGAGAACTTCCTGGCTTGTGGTGATATTCTATTGGGATAACTAGCCTTTCTGGCAGATTCCACTGTCTTGCCAACATACCTCCAATTTCCCCATGTCCAATGCCCAGTCTTTGATGCTCAACTTCCCTGATATAGAGACCCTTTTCATTAGTAATTTTTACTATCTCTTCATATTCTTCTGGAAGCTCTGATCTTAGGACTATTTTACCTAAATCATGGATGAGACCAGCCGTTGATACTTCTTCTGGATTTTTTATCTGAAGCCTTTTAGCAATAATCCCTGCAGCAGTTGCACATCCTAGGGAATGCTCAAAAAGCCCTACATCTGAAGCCTGCATAACCTCAAAGATCGAAGATGTAACTATCAATGTCTTAATAACGTTAAAGCCCAATAGGACTATGGCATTTGATACCGTACTGATTCTCTGGGGAAATCCAAAAAAGGAGGAGTTGACCATACGCAAAAGTTTGCTTGTAAGGACTTGATCCTTTTCAATAATTTTGCCAAGCTTGGTTGCCGTAGTATCTTCATCTGCCACCATTTCGTTTAATTTGGAAACAATTGGTGGAAGTGTCGGTAAGGATTCTACATCCTTTAATCTTTTTCTAATTTCTTCCTTGTCCATTTAAGATTTCTGGCTCTTAAGCCTTTTTAAGTAACCTTCACCCTTTTCTTGCTCAATCCAAAACTCTCCAATGAGTGTCTCCAGAGCTTTAAGTACTGGATCTTTCTTTACCTTTGAAAAACGCCTGTCAAGTTCTCTTAATTTTTCAGAAAGGGGCAGCTCTCCAGGAAGCCTCACCGGATGCCCTTTAACTGTTAAAACGAGAACCCCCTGTTTTTTAAGCCTTAAAATCAGATCTTCTGTAAGCTCTGTATCTGCACCACAAAGCACTTGACCTTCAGGGGTAATGGCCTCCTTTGCAAGGATAAAGCCAGGCTTAGCAAGTTTTATTGGTATCCTTTGCAATTTAATTTATACCTCTGGCCATTTAAAAGATAATTGTAATGCCTCTTGCAAATTATAGGCTGTCCCTAATAATGTCTTTTCTTGCAAATGCCCTGCCATAAGTTGAATGCCAATGGGAAGCCCCTTTTGGTCAAAGCCACATGGCATTGAAAGGCCAGGAATCCCTGCAAGATTAACTGGAATGGTAAAGATATCAGAAAGATACATCTTTAAAGGATCGTTTACCTTTTCCCCTAGTTTAAAGGCAGTAGTAGGGGCAACAGGTGCTGCAATAATATCAACCTCTTTAAATGCATTTTTGAAATCGTTTATTATGAGAGTCCTCACTTGTGAAGCCTTTTTATAAAAGGCATCATAGTATCCTGCTGAAAGGCAATAGGTCCCTAGCATTATACGCCTTTTAACCTCAGGGCCAAATCCTTGGGCCCTGGTCTTTTTATACATGTCCATTAAATTTTCATATTCTTTGGCCCTAAAGCCATATTTTACACCGTCGTAACGAGAAAGGTTCGATGAGGCCTCTGCTGTAGCGATAATGTAATAGGTGGCAATGGCATACTCTGTATGAGGAAGGCTTACCTCCTTTACCTCAGCCCCTAAGCTTTCAAATAAATTGATTGCTCCTTTAACTGCCTCTTCAACTTCCTGTTGTAGGCCTTCGATAAAATATTCCCTTGGAAATCCCACCTTAAGTCCTTTAATATCCATTTTAAGGACTCCATCCCTTGAAAAACTGACATTTGGGATACTGGTGGAATCCCTTTCATCATGACCAGAAATCGCCTCAAGCAAGATTGCACAGTCTTCCACATTTCTGGCAAGAGGGCCAATTTGATCAAGAGATGAGGCAAAGGCAACAAGGCCAAAACGGGAAACCATCCCATAGGTGGGCTTTAATCCGACAACACCACAATGGGAAGCTGGCTGGCGAATGGAACCGCCAGTATCAGAACCAAGAGATGCCACGCAAAGTCTTGCAGCCACCGATGCAGCAGAGCCACCGCTTGACCCTCCTGGAATCCTTTCTGTATCCCAGGGATTTCTTGTCTCAAAAAAGGCAGAATTTTCTGTAGAAGAACCCATGGCAAATTCGTCCATATTTAGCTTCCCTAACATTACTGCCCCTTGAGAATTAAGTTTTTCTATCACAGTAGCATCATAGGGAGGGATAAAGTTCTCAAGCATCCTGGAAGAACAGGTTGTCTTGACATCTTTTGTACAGATCACATCCTTGATGCCCAATGGAATTCCTGTAAGGGGAGCAATTTCACCTCTTTTTATCCTTTCATCAGCTTCCCGTGCCTGGGCCATGGCCAGATCATCTGTAACGGTTACATAAGACTTTATCCGGGGATCAACCTCTTTAATCCTTTCAAGATAGGCCCTTGTTATCTCCTGGCTAGTAATCTCTTTATTATCAATTAGCCTTCTAAGCTCTCCAATTGACAGATCTAATAAATTTTCCATGAAACCTTCTCCAAAACTTAAATAATTCTTGGAACAACAAATGAACCTTCTTCACCTTGAGGCGCATTTTTCATTACATCTTTTATTTCAAGGGACTCTTTCACTTTATCTTCTCTAAAGCAATTGAATATCTCAATGGCATGATTAGTTGGTTCCACACCCTCTGTATCAAGATCTTCAAGTTTTGCCACAAATTCCAATATGGCATCTAACTGATCTTTAAAGCTTTCAAGCTCTTTTTGAGAAAACTCAAGTCTTGCAAGATGGGCAACATGCTTAACTTCTTCTAGAGTAATTCGTGCCATTTGTTATTCTCCCATATTCTTTACGAGTAAGTATCTTATTAAAATAGTTTTTTCTGTCGCTTTTTGATAGATCTTTTTTTAATAGGAGTTTTCTGTTTTTCAACTGTTAAAAAACCCTCCAATGACTTAATAAATTGGGAAACATGCTGCAAAGCCGTCTTTCCATAAATCTTTCTTTTTTTCACGCTTGTTAAAAAAATGCTTTCAGATGTCCTTGTTAATCCCACAAAAAAAAGACGTCTTTCCTCAGAAATATCAGCATCTTTCCATGGAAGAATCCCTTCTTCCATGCCGTGCATAAAGACAACAGGAAATTCAAGACCCTTAGAAGCATGGATGCTCATAACCGTAACTGCATCTAGTTCAAATCCCAGTTGGTCCTGTTCTTCCCTGTAAGCCAAGGTCACAGGAACACCATTTTTATGGTTTAAAATTGCCCTATCAATAAATCTTTCTTCAAATTGGCCAATTTTTAACCCCAGTATCTCTAAAATTATTTCCTTTGAGAGGAATTGCCCTTTTGATTTCTTCCAATCCTTCCTCAACTGAATGATCAACTCTTTGGCCCTTTGTCCTGGATTTAACCGTTCCATATGATAGGATTCGTTTCTTTCTTCAAGGATCTCAAAAAGATGCCAAAGTCTTGTTGAAAGTCTTTCAAAAGAATCATCTTTTTGGGGGAGTATAAAAGGAATTCCTGCCTTTTTTAATGAAGAAATTATTGTAGAGATGGTTACTCTTGATCTAAAAAGTATGCAGATTTCTGATAAAGACCTTTGCAATTCTCCTGTAGTTAAGCCTTGATTCATGCTTTCAAAGCTTATTCCACCTGATATGGAATCTATCTTTTTTGCAATCCAATTTGCCTCTTTTTCCGAATCCTGAAAGGTCTTAAAGACCAGTTGTGCATTGATCTTATTTTGAGACCTAAGAGAAGGTTCATTAGAGAAAAGGGAAATGGCCGCATCAAGTATCTTTTGGGGGCATCTATAGGCCGACTCAAGATGTATCTCTTTACATGGTGAAAAATCCTTTTTGAATTGCTCCATAAAATGGGGAGTAGCCCCCCTAAAGCCATATATGGCCTGTTTTTTATCTCCTATTGCAGTTACAAGGGCATTTTTTGAAAGAAGACGTAAAAACTCATATTGTATTCCGCTTAGATCCTGAAATTCATCGACTAATATGTGGTTGAAAAAGGCGTCATTTTTTGAAGATAATAATATATTAATACTTTCAATAATGAGATCATCATAATCAAAAAGATCAAGAGACCTTAAAATCTTTTTATAAGTATTATAGGCCCTTTTTAAAAAAGACGGTGCCTTTGAAAAATCAATGGGCCAGTTTTGCCTTATAAGCCTTATAAGTTCAAAGGCCTTTTGAGGGTCTTCTTCAATCTCTTCTTTCTTTATCGCTTTTTTAAAAAGAAAAAGGCCCTCATTATCATCTATTACATTTATTGTGTCTTTTTTCTTTGATTTTAAAAGATGATATGCCCAGGAATGAAATGTGGTTATCTTTAAAGGAAATTTGTTCTCAAATAAGCCTTCAAGCCTTTTTTGAAGCTCTCCAGCAGCCTTATTGGTAAATGTAATGACGAGAATTCTTTCAGGGCCTATCCCCTTTTTAATGAGATTATACGTCCTTGCCACCAAAACCCTGGTCTTTCCAGTTCCAGGGCCTGCTTGAACTAAGAGATTTTTACCCTCAAAAAGAGCTGCTTCAAGTTGTTTTTCATTAAGGGATTTTAAAATATCTTCTTGAGACAATGCCTTTTATTCTTTGGCCTTCTTTCTTAATAAATCAAGATTAAAAAGGTGCCTCTTAATCTTTTTGGTGGATGTCTTTGGAAGTTCTTCATTGACTATGTCAAAGTGTTTAATGCGTTTATAAGATGCCAGGTCCCTATTTACCTTTTTTATTTCCTTTTCTATGATTTTCTTTAAGAGATCATCATCCAAGGTAGCCTTTGGTTGCTTTTGGCCCAAAGCTTCAAAGTCAGGGACTATTATTGCCCAGACATCCTCTCCTCCAGTGGATTCAGATCTTTTTCCATATACCATTGATTCAAGAATGAATTCGCTTTTGTTTAAAATGGTTTCTATCTCTTCAGGATAAACATTTTTCCCTGCAGCAGTAACTATTAGATTTTTGGCCCTTCCACAAACATATACATATCCGTCACTATCGATAAAACCCAGGTCACCCGTCTTTAACCAGCCTTTTTCATCAAGGACCTCTTTTGTGGCCTTTTCATCATTAAGATAACCTTTCATTATCATGGGGCCTTTAAAGGCAAGCTCTCCCACGCCATCTTTATCAGGGTCAAGCACCTTGACTCTTACCCCAGGAAGGGGTTTGCCCACACTTTCATTTCTAGGGGCCTCCAGTGGATTGATGGTAAGAACGGGGCTTGTCTCGGTAAGACCATAGCCTTGGAGCATATCAACCCCCAATCTTCTGAAGAAAACCGGAACATAATAGGGCAAAGGGGCCCCACCTGATACAAAATATCTTATGTGATCAAGCCCTGCCTTTCTTCTAACCGATTTAAAAAGAATCTTTCCAAGATTCTTATTCCCGGTCTTTTCTGCTGCCAGTACTGCATTCCAAAGGCCTTTTAATATCAGTTTCTTTGAAAAAGGTGCCTTTTCCATGGCCCTTTCTATTCCTTCCTGCATTTTTTGGAAAAGAAGGGGCACACCAAGCATGACAGTTGCCTTACACGCCTTCAAGTCTTCGAGTATATATTTTGATTTAAGGCTTCTTGCATAGGTTATGTGACTGCCGCAAAGAAGAGGTAGCAAGAAACCAGCAGTACATTCAAAGGTATGATGCATTGGCAATACAGAAAGGAAACGTTCTCTACCAATATCAACGGCCCATGAACAGGCAATACAGTCAGAGGTTATGTTCCAGTTCGAAAGTAACACTCCCTTCGGAACACCAGTGGTTCCTGAAGTAAAAATTATGGCAGCAATATCATCGGGTTTCACATCAGGAAATGAAGATTTTTGGGATTTATTTTTTGAGATGGCCTCCTTAATGGGTATAACATTATTATGTATTGGCCTTTCATTCCAATCAAGACATATAATCTTTGTTGGGCTGGGGAATCCCTTTGGAAGATCAAGTATTACGTCCAGGAAACGGGAGGCCACAAAGGCTATTTTTACATTTGCCCTTGCTATGAGCTGGCCCTTTTCATTGTCGCTTAGAAGTGAATCAATGGGAACATTTATGCCACCTGCATAAATTGTTGCCAGATATGCCTTTGCCCATTCAGGGCTATTTGGGCCAAGAATAGCTACCCTTTCACCCTTTTTAAGTCCAAAGGCCCTTAAAGTAGCCGCAAGACCCTTTACTTCTTCCAAAAGGGCCTTGTAGTTTATGGTTCTATCTCCTGACTTTTCTCTGGCCGTTAGGGCAGGAAGGTCGGCATAAATCCTAGCCGACCTCTCAATCAATTCCTTTATTGTAAGGGGAAGTCCCTCTTTTTTTACTCTATCTAAAAATCCCATCTAAAACCAATATTGATTATATGGGCCTGGCCCTTGTAAGTTCCTTTAAGAGTGGGGGTAAGGATATCGGAGGTACCACCATTTTCCACAAGGACATATGAATAGGCGGCATCAATTCCAGCATGTTTATAATTCCAGCCCAAACCTACAGTAAATACATGTCTGTCGTTGGTAGGAAGGGTTGGTTCCCTATATTTGTTCCTAATTGGAGACCTGTCGTAGGCATAACCGGCCCTAAATTGCCACATTTGGCTATAGGTATATTCTGCTCCAAACTTAACAGCCCAGGCGTCTTCCCAATTTCTTGGTATGCTTACCACTCCTGGCTTTCCAAGGCCTGGGACCTTATCATATTCGAAATCCAAGGACTTATAAGAGGACCAATTAGTCCAAACAAAGTCTAGAGAAAAATTGAAATTTTTTATACAAGTCGTGGCAACTCCAACAGATACTGTCCTTGGAAGGCTTACATCCAGATGCATTTTTGACTTTGGGAACGGAGGAAGAACCATTGAATACCTTGCGGTTCCTTCAAGACCAAGGTCAACCTGAGAATGATAGGTAACCCCAAAGCTCCAGTCCTTGAAAGGCCTTGCAAGCATGGAAACAGTGTAACCATAGGCCCAGTCTTCACCCTTCATATTTGTCTTTAAACCGGGAACCTGTGGTGTAACAGCCTTTCTCATATCGGCTGTTGCATAAACAAAATTAGGACCTGCTGAAAAAGATAGCCATTTTATTGGCTTAATGGACACAGCAGGTGAAATAAAAAGGCTCCTTAATTCTGTATAAACTGCATAATATTTCCCCTGCCAATCATTTGGCCATTCAGTAGTAAGGCCATAGGGGAGATTTATTGCCAAAGAGAGTCCAAATTTATCACCCAAAGGGGTAGTAGCATAAACGTAAGGAAGGGGATAAACCTTGTCCTTCATACCAACCTCATTGTTCCCAGATTGAAGCTTCATCTGAGGAATGACCATGGCCGCGCCAGTCATGAACTTTGCCCCAGTCATCATTGCAGAAGCAGCGGGGTTAAACCAGGCACTATCAGCAGCATCACCTCTTGCAGTCATAGAAGCCGCCAGTCCACTACTTCTTGCAGAAAGTTCGTTAAAGAGCTGAAATCCGGCTCCAAAAGAATTGGAAGCTATAGCAACAACCAATAATGAAATCAACAAAAGGAGTGTAAAAAATTTAAAACCTTTCATTTAGTAGTTCCTCCCTGCACTTAAGATTTAAAAACCTCTCCCGGAGCTATTTATAAACCAATGATCTTATTTTTCAAATAAAATCTGAATAACCATTTTGTAACTGTAAATTTTAATTTCTTTAACTTTTTAAAGATTAAAATTACCGATGCACAAACTGTTTAAAATTAATCTGAATAAAGAGTCTAAGAAATAATCCCTTGACCAGAATTTCTTTTTTATTTATCATTCGTCGGTTTTTAGATATTTTTACTCTTAAATGTCACGAGTGGAGTTATGAGATTAACAAGAGCAGGCGAGTATGCCATAAGATGTATTATGTATTTGTCTTATAAAGGCAAGGGAAAACTAGTTAGCAAAAAAGAAATTGCTGCAAAATGCGCTATTCCTACGCATTTTCTCTCAAAGATTGCCCAAGAACTTCAAAAAGCAAAGATACTCGAAATCAAACAAGGACCTAGAGGTGGTTTTGTCTTAACAAAAGATCCATCAGAGTTGACCTTGTTAGAAGTCATTGAGGCAATCATAGGAGAAATCTACCTGAATGACTGTATTGCGCGTCCAGAGATGTGTGAAGCAAGTAATATTTGTGCAGTTCATAAAGTCTGGCAAAAGGCCAGGAGAGAGCTAAGAAATATCTTAAATTCTGTAACTTTTGACAAATTGGTAAAAGATCCAAAGTGCATTCCTAACTTTGATAAGGAAATTTAACAACCTTATCTTTTTGTCTTTTGGAGAATTATTGGGTCAGCTGGGCTTTCAAAATCATTCAGGCCTTTTCATAGATTACACTATTTCTTTGCAATCGTCCTTGCCTTATCCGTCAATTCCACCTGGATATTAGAATATCCAATTAATTGTAATTTGGTAACCAACGGAAATAGCCGAGACCTTAAAATCACTGCTGAGTTAAAACTATCTCAGAATATGAAGTTCATTATTACAAGGACATTTCACAATATGGGGGTCGGGTCTTAAAAGTTGTAGTTAATCCTATGACCAAGGTAATAGTAACTGTTTTCTTTGACAGGAGGTTAAGAAGATATGAAGATAGACTATGATAAGGAAGTAGATGCCTTATACTTCCAGTTTTTGAACTAAAAAGCCTCAGAAACAGAAGAGGTGGAGCTAGGTATCATTGTTGACTTTGCGAAAGATGGACGTGTCCTGGGGATAGAAATCCTGAACGCCTCAAAGAGGCTTTTAGCAATGGAAAGCATAAAAGACCTGATAGACAAAATGGAACTGCAATCGGCAGCATAGAACTAAAAAATATGTAAAGAGCACCACCTAATATAAACCCCCGCAAGTAAAACACCTAATGCGTTTTACAGTGGATTAAAAGCAACTCCTAGATCATTCAAAATGTGTAGAATTGCAAAAGGTCAATTTTTAGAAAAACTCGACTGAGGTATCACATTAGTTGCACAAAAGCAATTGTCGTCGTTGGCCTTGGTTTGTTACTTTCTGATTTTATTGGGGTGAGCGGAGGGACTTGAACCCTCGGCCTCCGGGGCCACAACCCGACGCTCTAACCAACTGAGCTACGCCCACCACTGATTAATCAGGTAGCCAATATTTAATTAGACTTAGTAACTGTGTCAAGATTTAATAAAAAGTCCTTTTAAAATGCCTCTCAAGGTATGATCATTTAAGAGAAAGCCTTACAATTGGCGATGAAACCTCTTTAATTTCATCCTTTGACTTAGGTGCCACCATGAAAATCCGTTTTATATCAATACCACCCTTATGTACCAAATAACTTGCCACCTTTTTGGCCCTTTCCAGTGAAAGAAGCTTCAGGTCCTCATCCATAATTTTTATATGATCTTTTAACATCTTTTCCATCACTTCTGATGGCTGCGATTTAATAAGGCCTATGAAGTTGCGTGGCCTTTTAAATGAGGCATTCTTGTATGCGGCTTCTAGATACTTTTCATATTCTTTTTGTGGAATCTCTATATCATCAATGGATTCTATACTTTTTTTATCCTCTGACGAAAGATCCTTTAACCTTTCCCTTTTAAGAAGACGTTGAAATTTTATCTCTAAAAGGGCCTTTTTATCCTTTTCGGGATCATAAAAGCCAGTAATATCAAGTCGCAACGAAGGTCTATCCTTCAATGCCTTAGCTAGAGTATCAAGCTTTTTAATTGCCTTATCATCCAGCTTTGAAAGCCCGGGCTCAAAGGTAATTCTATCTAATTGTTCATCTGAACCAACTACTGCACCTAAAAGGGCAAAGGGTGAAGTGGCAGCTTTTATAAAGATATTCAAAATTGCCTTAAAAACCGCACTTCCATAGCTGAATTCCGGATCATCTAACCTACCACTAACAGGTATATTCAGGTCAATCTTGCCATTTCTATCCTTCAAGATTGCAATTGCCAATTTTATTGGGGCATTGATTGCATCTTTACTTTCAACCTCCTGACCCAGCTCGAATTGATCTAGCAACAGGTTATTATCCACCCTTAAATGATTATCCTTTATAGTTATGTGAAGCTTTAGATAAAGTTTCCCCTTATCGATCTTATATCCAAGAAACTTTTGTGAATAGGGAGAAAATCTTGTAACGCCAGCACCTTCTATTCGAACCCTGACGTCAGCATAAATAGGCTCTGCCAATGGATTAAGCTCCCCATTAATCTCCATTTTTGAACGGTTATCAACAAGGGCGGTTATATTTAGAAAGGCCTTCATATCAGGCCTATTAGATATCCCCTTTATAACCCCGTTTATTCGGTTAAATTCCCTTAAAAATCTTGGATGGACACTTCTGTCTTCAATGTGAACCATACAATTTTTAAGATTGATAACATCTATGGCAAAATCCGGCCGTTTCTCCTTGTTCTCCTTGTTAGAAGGGGCTTCTGGCTGTTTTTTAACGTTTTTTTGTACATTTTTATCCTTTCCGGTTACCTTTTTGCCTTCGCCCGGCCTTTTAAATATCCTTGCAAAATTTAACGTCCTGTCGGGCAAGATTATCATGTGCTCCTTTAGGCCAATGACATCCACCTTTTTTATTTTTAGGGCCATTGGCTCATTAGAAAGATTTAGGCCAGATATCTTTACCTCCTTCCATTTGACAAAGGGACCGGCCGTTTTCTTATCAAACATGAAACAATTTTTTACCCACAAAGAGCCTTGAAGCTTGAAAACCGGGCTTTTCTTCCCGGCTTTAAAAAGAAATCCATTTGAAAGTCCGAGTTCTGCCTTTACAAGCTGAAGGTTTATGAAATGAGATAGATATCCTTGAAAAGGCGGCAAAAAGACCTTTGAGGCCTTGATAAAGCCTTTTATCTCGGAAAACCTAACATCACTAATCCCATCAATATTTATTGAACCACCACTTTTAATCTTGGTATCAATCTTAAAATTAAAGGGCTTTGTCCCGTGGGTATCAAAGTTGTCAATATTGATGCTTAAGGCACGAAGGCTTAAGGCAACTTTATTTTCATAGGAAAAGTCCTTTATATCTAACTGGCCACCTGATAACTTTATTGAATTTAGAACTAGACGAAATTTCCCTTTAGAATCCTTTACTTTTTTAGCCTTTTTTTCAACCTGTAAGTTCTCATTTTTCTTTTGAGCCTTTTGATTCTTTCCTTTTCCATTTTGGGTAATGATATCAACAAGTGAGACAAGGTTTATCCTTCCATCTCTAAATTTCTTAAATGATATCCTTGGAGAATCGACCTCTAGCTCTGGTATAAGTAATGTAGATTCCTTTTTTAAGTACCAGTTATCTTTAAGCTCTATTTTGGGTATATTTAACAAAAACGAAGGCTCTTCTTTTTTAGAAGCAGTTGGGTCAAAAACTTGGGCAGATTCAATGATAATATCAAAATTTACCCCCTTTAATAAAAGGGCTGAAGGCCTGATATTGAGGGATATCTTTTTGATACTCGCTATCCTATTTTGCCTTTTTTCAAGAAAAATATTTTTTAAAAGGGCCTTTCCATCTAGCGAAATCCGTGGAGTCTTTCCAGCCTTCATCAAAAAGTGGATAGTAAGATCAGTATCAAGTTTACAAGAGGTAAGTTTTAAGCCCATAACATCTGGGATATAACCTAGATAATAAGGTATATTGAAATCTTTAAGAGTAATATCTACAGAGGTGTCTCTATCCTGGGCAAAGGGTCTAGTCTTCCCCTGGAATTCAAAAGGGCTTCCATTTACCTTGGCGAAAAGATAAGGCTTTACATAAATTTTTACCTGTTGATCTATATTTGATATGAAGGGAACTCCCAGCTTTATATCTTCAACCTTATGGATTTTATCTTTTAAACGATCTTCAAAGATTATTGTACCATGACTGATCTCAATATTATTTAAAGAAAATTTAAAACCTCCTTCCTCCTTTTCCTTTGTCTTTTCTCTATCACCCTCTAAAAGGTCTGAAAAATTAAAAACACCTTTTTTAGACCTAACAACATATATTTTGGGAGAATCAATCTTTATGACTGATAATATCAATGCCCTTTTGATAAGGGATATGGCCTGAAGATCAAGTATAATCTCCTTCGCTTTAAAAAACTTTTTATTTTTGTCATTAATCCTGAGCCCATTTATCTTCATTTCCAGAGTATATGGATTAAATGTCACCCTAGAAATGCTTATATTTCTTTTGATTATTGGAGAGATCTTATCTTCAAGGACGTATTTTGTAATTCTGGGAACTCCCCAGAAACCAAAGGCCGTATAACACAAAAAGGCAAAAAGGAACCATATTATAATCTTTACAGGGACTGAAAGAGATTTATACCTTGAATAGAGTGTTCTTTTTGACATATTCTCAACTATCCTTCTTCTATTCTATTAATTTATGCTAAAATTATTGACCCGAGCAGGTCATATCTATTGTAAGAATTTGTTGTGGAGCTTGTCAAATCTCCTTATAATGCCAAATATTTTTTGAAAATTACAAGGTGAATGCGATTATGGCTAGTGACAATCAGATAAAAAGTATCAGAAACATAGGAATAATAGCTCATATTGATGCGGGCAAAACCACACTTACTGAAAGAATCCTTTATTACACAGGAAAGACCCACAAGATAGGAGAGGTTCATGACGGTCAGGCCACAATGGACTGGATGCCTGAAGAACAAGAACGCGGTATAACCATAACCTCGGCAGTGACTACATGTTTCTGGAAAGGGAAAGAGATACATATAATTGATACCCCTGGGCATGTAGATTTCACTATAGAGGTAGAGCGTTCCTTAAGAGTTCTTGATGGAGCCCTTGGAGTTTTTTGTGCAGTTGGGGGTGTTGAACCACAGTCTGAAACTGTATGGCATCAAGCAGACAAATACAGGGTCCCAAAAATGGCCTTTGTAAACAAGATGGATAGGCTTGGTGCAGATTTTTGGAGGGTGGTAAAAGAGCTTAGGGATAGACTTGGTGCAAACCCTCTGGTTATAACTATCCCTTTGGGATCTGAGGACAATTTTCAGGGTGTTTTTGATGTAATCAAGAAAAAGCTAATTCTCTGGGACGAAAAGACCGAAGGTAGGGAATTTCAGGAACTAGAGATTCCTAAAGAGCATGAAGAATATGTAAGTGAATCTAGAGAAAGACTTTTAGAGGCCCTCTCAGAGATTGATGAAGATTTTATGGAAAAATACCTCTCCGATGAGGAGATAACTGAAAGAGAAATTCATCATGTTGTAAGAAGCGCCTGTTTGAGTCTTAAAGGTGTGCCGGTCTTTTGTGGTTCTGCCCTTAAAAACAAAGGGGTTCAACCTGTTTTAGATGCCATTGGCAGATATCTTCCAAGTCCGCTGGACATTCCGCCCATAAGGGGCATTAATCCGGAAACAGGTGAAGAAGAAGAAAGACGAGCAAGCATCAAAGAGCCCCTTTCTGCATTGGCCTTTAAGGTCCAGATGGATCAGGGTAGGAAAATGACTTATGTGAGAGTCTATAGTGGGATACTTAACGCCGGTCAGGAAGTCTGGAATGCCACAAAGTCAAAAAAGGAAAAGATTGCAAGGCTTTTAAGAATGCACGCTAATAAGAGAGAAAGGATAAAGGAAGCTGGCGCCGGACAAATTGTTGCTGTTATGGGTCTAAAACTTGCTGGCACTGGAGACACTATTTGTGATCCGGAACACCCCATCATTCTTGAATCAATTGATACCTATCAGCCTGTCATATCTGTTGCAGTGGAGCCAAAATCCACTCAGGATCAGGAAAAGGTTGAGGCAAGTCTTAGAAAACTTGCTGAAGAGGATCCAACCTTCAGGGTCCGTTTCGATGAGGAAACAGGACAGACCATAATCTCTGGCATGGGTGAGCTTCACCTTGAGGTATTAACCCACCGGCTTTTGAGAGAATTTAATGTACCTGTAAGAGTTGGAAAACCACAGGTGGTTTACAGAGAGACTATCCAGAAGGAAGCAACTGTCACTGAAAGGTTTGACCGGGAAATTGGTGGAAGCAAGCAAGTTGCGACCCTGACAATTACTGTAAAACCTAGAGAAAGGGGAGAAGGGAATCTAGTAAGGAGTGAGCTACCTGAAGATGCTCTTCCTGAAGGATATCTCGAGCAGATAATTGAGACACTCGAACAGGGCCTCGACAGTGGAGTCCTTCAGGGTTTTCCAATGATAGATACAGAAGTAATTGTGAAGGAGGCAAAGTTTGAAGAGGGACTTTCGACTGATCTTGCCTTCAGGGCCTGCGCCTCAATGGCCCTTAGAAAGGTATGTGAAGAGGCAGAGCCGGTACTTCTTGAACCAAAGATGCTGGTAGAGGTAATCACACCTGAAAACTTTATGGGGGATGTCATTGGAGACTTAAATAGCAGAGGCGGTAAGGTGGAAAGCATTGAGCCACGGGGAGCTGTCCAGGTAATTAAGGCAATCGTTCCCCTTTCAAAGATGTTTGGCTATTCAACTGCCTTGAGGTCCGCTACCCAAGGCCGCGCCAATTTTACAATGGTATTTTCCCATTATGATCCCATTGAGGATTAAAATGCTTGCATAATATGGTGTAATATTTTAGAAATTTTCAAATTTAAAAAGTACTTGAAAGGAGTCCTGCTGTGTATGAGTCATCAGACCTTAGAAAGGGGCTAAAAATCATTATAGATGGTCAGCCCTACATAATAACTGAATTTCAATTTTCAAAGCCAGGTAAAGGGCAAGCACTTTATAGATGCAAGCTTAAAAATATGATAACGGGCTACACCATGGACAGAACCTATCGCTCTGGAGACAAATTTGAGCCTGCCAACCTGGAAGAAAGAAGGATGCAGTATCTTTATAACGATGCTGAGGGTTATCACTTTATGGATACCCACACCTATGATCAGGTAACACTCAGCGAAGATAATGTAGGAAATGCCAAAAATTTCCTTCAAGACAATATGGAAGTAGATGTCCTTTTCTTTAATGAAACCCCTATTAGTATAAATCTCCCTAATTTTGTCCATCTCAAGGTAGTAAAATCCGACCCCGGTGTTAAAGGGGATACGGCAACTGGCGCCACTAAGCCGGCCACGCTTGAGACAGGTTATACTTTACAAGTTCCGCTTTTTATTGAAGAGGGGGACATCTTAAAAATTGATACAAGAACTGGTGAATATGTTGAAAGGGTAAAGGTATAAAAGAGACAGGTGGTGCACCTTGGGAAACGAGAAATCATCATTTCCCGCCACCTGCTCTTGAAAGCCATAAGGGAATGGTTTTTCTCTAACGGATTTATTGAAGTCCAGGTACCGGTCCTTTCGAAAACCCCAATACCTGAAGCAACTATTGATCTTTTTTCCCTAAGTAACAAGGGACAAACATTTTATCTACTTTCCTCGCCAGAACTCTATTTAAAGCCACTACTTTCCTTAAATCTTAAAAAGATTTTTTCCATAACTCCTGCCTTTAGAAAGGAAGAAAGGGGACCTTATCATCTTGAACAGTTTTTTATATTGGAATGGTACAGGGCAAAATCAACATATAAGGACCTGTTTTTTGACTGTGAAGAGCTTTTAGATATTTCATCTTCCGCTCTAAGCCCTGTTCTTGGTGACAAAAGGATATTCAAAGGAAAAGAAATTGATCTTTCAAGGCCCTTTCAATGTTTAGAAGTAAAGGACGCTTTTGAAAAATATGCAGGATGGGACCCATTTAAAAAAAAGGATGAACTCCATTTTTATGAAGATCTCGCGTTTAAAATCGAACCCAATCTTCCTGAAGACAGGCCTGTTTTTTTGATGGATTATCCCGATTGGGCAAGTTCTCTTTCAAAATTAAAGAACGAAAATAGAAATGTATGTGAACGATTTGAACTTTATCTTTGTGGAATTGAACTTGCCAATGGCTTTTCAGAATTAATGGATCCTATTGAACAACGACAACGGTTTTTAATAGAAAATATAAAAAGGGAAAAACAGGGCCTGAAACCTTTACCTATTCCTGAAAATTTTTTATCAAAGCTCAAGGATTGTCCTGAGGCTTCAGGTATAGCCCTCGGTATAGATAGGCTTTTGATGATACTTACCAATTCTAAAAACATAGAAGAAGTCCAGGCAGTTATCTAACATTAAAGATCATTTCTGAAAATTCCCTTAAGTCATTGGTTCCTTTTGGCAAAATTCTTGCTGTGTAGTCCTTAGAGAAGTTTTTTCACCAATTTAACAAAAGCCAAGAAAACATTTGGCAAAAAATTTTTATAAATTTTTACATTCTTTCCGATTAGATGACAAGAAAAGGTCAAATACTTTTGTAATTGGAGGCAACCATGTCATATCTGCCACGAAGTAAAATGCTATTTGGATTTATTTGTCTTTTTTCTTTTCTTGCTATTGGATGTGGGCAAAAGGTTAAGGATTCTGTGAAACCAGTTGATACCACAATGATAAGAAATCCAAACCCATGCGTTCGTCTGGTAATGCTCCCCTTTGCTGATTATTCGTCTGGAAGACATCTGGATGACTCGCTTAGAAGACAGATAAAAATTCAGACTGCCATCTCATACAACTTGGCGTCAAGAGGATATTATTTGCCTGTTGAAGAAGATGTAGTTCAATATCTTGTTGATCTTGGAGTCATAAATCTTATTGAAACACAGACTGTTAGCTCAAGACATAACAGAAAAAGCTTTTACAGAGAACTTGGTTCTGGATGGTCAGCCGATATGAAAAAGGAAATTAATAATATTCTTCTTCAAAATGAACTTATGAACGTCCCAGAAGAAGAGCTAAAGATGAACATGATCGGCCTTAATAAAGACGTTATAAAACAGATAGGAGAATATTTTGGTGCAGATTTTGTGTTAAGAGGTCGTATTGTAGAGTATGAGATGAGAGAAGGACAAGACCTTAATCCCCTTCAGCAAGGAATTTTACCCTTTTTCTTTGACTGGACCTCGGCCACAATCTTTGGGGTAGCACAATCTGAAAAGTATGACCTTTGGCAAAACCTGGCAATAGGAGGGGCCATGGGTGCTGGACTTGGATCAATGGCTAATACCCCCTTTAATGCGCCTACAGAATCCTCACATGTCGTAGGTACACACCCACGTTTTGCCCATGTTGTTACAGAGACTTCTGGAGGATATACAAATTCTGCCCTCCTTAATGCAGGTGTATGGGGAGCTGCAGGAATGGCTGCTGCCTATCTAGCATCAAAGGGTGGACATGTCCCAAAGGCGGTAGTGCAAATAAGTCTTGCACTGCAAGATACTGAAACTGGACAGGTCGTTTGGGCAAATAGGGTTGAAAAAGAAGTTGAGCCTATAAGCATGTGGGCGGATCCATCGGATAGAAAAAATATGGACAGAGCAATCGAAGAAGCCACTAAGGCCCTTTTGACTGACCTTACCAATACCCTTGCCCTTTGTAACAAGTGCCAACCTGCTGGAACATGTGAAGAACCACAAATTCAGCAAGCTGCCACAGTTCAGCCAATCGACAATATTCAAAGCTCACCAACCACCAGTGGTCAACAAGGCATTGAACCAGTTCAGCAACTTGAGCTTCCCAAAAAACACCCTGAAAATTGGGGCTCTTAAGAGGAGGGCATTATTATGAATAGAAAATTTTTATTAAATATTTTAATAAGCTTTCTGGCAATAGGGGCATTTTTTATTTCTGTTGGTTTCTCGGAAGATAGCTATCAAAGCCCATATAATAAGACATGTAGCGCTACTAAAACCGGTAGATTAGTAATTTCACCCACAAGCCTTGAATTTTATGTAAACCAGGAGCAGCTTAAAAATCCAGAACCCGTGACAGTAAGGCTTACTGGTTTTGCATTTCCCAACTGTTCTGATGCCAATTGCACAAAGGAAATGATAAATCAGATTGACCAGTGTTATTATGTAGATTCAAGCGGAGCCCGCACATCCAATAGCACAAATGCCACTTCTATGAAGTGTATAACTATTCCAGGTACGGATGACCCTTCCGCACATCATGTAATTTGGCCTGAAAAACTTGATTTTTGCTGGATTGCAGCACCAACTGAGCAATGGATTAGTATAAATGGACAAACTGCCGGAGTTGCCATTGACTCAAGTGACGGAAATGGAAGTTTTACAGTGACGGTAGATGTAAGCAAGCTTGTAGATAGTAATTCAGTATATACTGGTGAAGCGACTGTAAAGGAGGGTTGGATACAGGTAACAACTACTATTCATGACCCAAGTATTCCTGGTGACAATGGAACGTATATGCGCTCACATATTGACCAAAGTATTAAAGAACATGTTACTGCCACACTATCTGATTGGTCTATTTCAGACGACCTTCCAGTTGACCAACAGATGTCAACATGGTGGATACCGGTAAAGGTTTATGTCAATTCACTTCATGAGGCACAACAACAAAATATTGCCACAACAGACTGGATGAATCTAACCTTAAATGTACCTGTTTCCAGTGATATAGAAGGTGCCCTATATATTTTGGCAGAACATCCATCCCTTTCTCCAGGTCAAATTTATGCCTATAGGATTATAAATAGCCAACCACAATTTGACCTTTTCAGCAGTTGGGGAAATCCTGTACCAGGTGCTGAAAGTCTCTATTTTGCCCAGGATGTGCAAAATACACCAATCGCAATTCCATTTAGCTCCCATAAAGATGATCTATTAACCCTTACTATTCCCTATAAAGAGACCAATACTAACATTGGATTTTCAAGTAATGACATTCCCGATGTCAAGGCCTTTATACCCGTGGCATTTGGCGGTGGCATAAGACTTATTGGAATGGAAGGTGACTGGATAATCAGGGCAGTAGTGGGAGATCCAAATGACATCACTAACTATAGATCATGGCGAGAACTACTGTACTATGTACTTCATGTAAGGCCAATTTCAGGACGCTGGATTGTTACTGAAGAATATGATGGAGAGACCTTTACCTATATTGACAATGGCACTATTTATCCACTAATTTTAAATGAAGAAAGAGGAAAGTTGTCAGGGGCATGGATTACCCCTAATGGACAAACTGTTCTGGCGGTAAATTATTCCAATCCTACAGATGGTGTTTGTAAGCACTTTTCAATTCAAGGCCAGCGGGTTCTTATTGAAAATTGTATTCGACCAGGTAAGTACGACATCTATTTTACTGAAAACACCATTTGGGGGCCCTTTGAGTATCTCTATCGTATAGATTCTTTTGATGTTGACACTGGTGGAAAAATTGAGGGACAATGGCAATATAAGGGTGTTGGCGACTTAGACTGGTCAGTTCCTCAAAAATTTAGCGCTGTTACAGAAGATGTTGTCATACCTCTAGATCCAAGTTGTAATTGTTACAGGGTGGCAGGAAAGGTCAATGGTATTGCTACACCTTTCATTGTTGACACAGGAGCAGCAATGGTACTCCTAAATCTTAATGATGCAGATATGTATAAAATTCCTAGAGATGCTAATGGAACAATTTCCTCTGAATATTGTATTGAAGGAAAAGCTGTGGGAGTTGGCGGAGAAATTACTGGCTATTATTGCCCAGTGGATATAGAAATTGAGGGGAAACTTAGGATGAAAAATGTAACTGCTTTCCTGTCTGAAAACCAGGATACTGCACTTCTTGGCATGACATTTCTAAAATACTTCCATGTATCTACAAGTGCTACTGATGGCACAATGGTAATTTCCAAATAGACCGTAAAATATCCACCTCTAAAAGGCCCTTTGCCGTTTTTTCGCAAAGGGCCTTTTTGTTTTTAGAAATCTCAAATATATTTTCTAAAAAAGTTTTTAACTTAAATATTGTTCTAAGATATTGCTTTAAAAAATGACCACATTTAAGAATAAGGTCTATTTTCGAAATATCACTATCATTCTAAATGAACCTAGATACCCTGAAAATATAGGTGCAAGTGCTCGCTCCTTAAAAAATATGGGGCTTTTCAATCTTAGAATTGTGAATCCCAGGATATGGGATGAAGAAAAAATCCTCAAAATGGCTACACATGAAGCCTTGGACGTTATTGAGGCATCAACCAGGTTCACCAATCTTATGGATGCTGTTTCAGACCTTCATTTCCTTGTAGGAACTACGGCAAGGACAGGAAGAAAAAGGCGCCCAACCCATACCCCTAGGACTTTGGCAAAAAAAATTATCACATTTCAAAAGGACTTGAAAATTGGGATACTTTTTGGATCAGAAAAGTGGGGCCTAGATAACAACGCCATAAATTTGTGCAATGAAATAGTCACCATACCCACTTCAAACTTTTCTTCCATCAACCTTGCCCAAAGTGTTATGATCATTTGTTACGAACTATTTATGGCTAGAATCAGTGAAAAAGATCTTATTTTTCATCCAAAACTTGCTACAATAAGAGAGCGGGAAGGGATGTTTCAACACATTTTGGAGGTTTCCAAGGCCATTGGACTTTTTGAAAAGCAAACTCCTGAATATTGGATGACAAATGCAAGGATCTTTTTTAACAGAAAGGAACTTAGCAGCAGGGATGTAAAGATGGTCAGGGGATTTTTAAGACAAATACTCTGGGCCCTTAAGAATGCCCGGTAAAAAATTTGGGTTTCTTGCAATAATAATCTGGTCTTTTTTATTTGTTATTCCCATAAGCTCAGGGATTGCTTTAAATTCATTTAAAGTTGCAATAATACTTTCTTCAAATATCCGTCCCTTTCTGGAAGCATCCAGTTCAATCCAAAAGACACTCAAGGGTGATTACTTATTATTAAATTATTCCGAGAATAAAGAGCTTGTAAAGCATTATCTATTATCTGAAAGATTTGATGCTACCATAGCAATTGGTCCCCAGGCCACTAAGCTAGTTTATGAACACGGAAAAAATATTCCATATAAAATTGCCATTATGACTCTGGACATAAAGAAGCTCATCCCTGATGAAAATCCATGTGGAATCGATTTGCGAGTGCCAATAAGGTTTCAATTAGAGATAATTAAAGAATACCTTGGCCCTAATAGGACAATTGGAATATTTTATAACAGAAAAGAAAATCAATGGCTTATCCAAGAGGCGCAAAAATCTGCAAAAGGGCTTGGTCTTACTATCATACCCCTTGAAGTAGAATCCCCTTCAGAAATTCTTGGAAAACTAAAACCAGTGTTTTCAAAACTCGATCTATTGCTGTTCATTCCCGACTCAGTGGTTATTTCTGAAAAAATTATCACCCATCTGACAAAAAAAGCACTCCTAAAGGGTGTTGGTGTAGTTGGCTATAACCGCTTTTTTTATGACACCGGTGCCCTTTTGTCTTTCATCATTGATTATCAAAAGGTGGGTGAAAAGGCTATTCAATTATTAAACCAAGTTATTTCTGGGAAACCCTGTAATGTCTTGATGCCCCCTGTGGAAATAAAATGGAATAAACAGGCTTTAAAGATATTACGAGGCTCAAATCCTGAAAAATGGAATTCAAAAATTGGAGAAAAGAATGAATAAAAGACCTTTTTATAATCTGACATTCCAACAAAGACTTGTTCTTGGAATTAGTGGTCTTTTATTCATTACCACTTTTGCCCTTGGAATTGCAGGAAATGAAATTGCAAAAAATTTTCTTTTTAAGCGTTTTAAGGACAGGATGGAGTTTCTTGCAAAATATCTGGCAGCAAACAGTGAGCTTGGAATACTCCTAAACGATACAGACATGTTAATGCGTCTGTCTAAAAACTTGCTGTCAGAAAAAGATGTGGTTCAGGTAAAGATATTTGATATTAAAGGGAAAATTTTGGCCTCTTCAAAAGCCCAGAATGCTGACATCAAAGGAGCCAGGATTGCCTCATCCAAGGTATTTCTTACAACCACTTCAGAAAACGAAGCATATGGCACGGGACAGTTTAAAAATAAGGAACTAGGCCGAGTTGAAATATTTTATGTAACTACAAGCATCAATGAATTAACAAATAAGCTTCGGTTTAGCTATGCATTTCTTACATTATTTATAGCAGGAGTTGGGGTTATATTCTTCCTCTTTTTTACCAAAAAGCTAACCTCTCCGCTGGCAAGCCTCCTTGAGGCAGCTCATGAAGTAGCCCAGGGGAATCTGGATGTAAAGCTCCATGAAGGTCAACTTCCTGAGACAAGAAAACTTGCAAAGTCCTTTAACACCATGACTAAGGCCCTTAAAGAAAGCAGAAAAAACTTAGAAGAGACCTACCAGAAGCTCATTCAGGAAAAATCCCTCTCCGAAGTAGGGCGCTTTGCCATAACGGTGGCCCATGAAGTCAAAAATCCTTTAGGTATCATAAAAGGGGCCCTAGATATCCTGAAAAAAAATGAAATAGACCAAGACACTAGAGAAACAATGATATCCTATGTGGAAGATGAAATAGAAAGATTAAATAGCTTAATAACAGATTTTTTGGACTTTTCCAGACCACAGAACCTGAAATTCACACCTGTTGACTTAAAAGGCCTTCTTAGTGATATTGTGGAGCGCCTTAAAGTTGAATGGCAACCAAAGGGAATAGATATCGTATTTGATTCAAATGTGAACAAGGCCCTTTTGGATGCGGATAAAGCCGCCCTTTGGCGTGCCCTTTTAAATATTATCAAAAACAGTTGTGAGGTATCCAAAAAAGGACAACAGATTCAAATCGAACTTAAGCACAAATATGAAGAAATCGTCATTACCATTAAAGATGAAGGGCCTGGGATAAAGGATACAGATAAAAAAAGAATATTTGAACCTTTTTTTACAAAAAAATCCAAGGGTACTGGGCTTGGACTCACCCTTGCCAAAAAGATAATTGATGCCCATATGGGATACATTGAGGTTTTAGACAACAAACCAAAAGGAACAGTGATAAAGATATTTTTTAAAAATTAGGAAGCCATGGCAAATATACTCATAGTAGATGACGAGGAGAAGATAAGACATATCCTTTCCATCATGCTCAAATTAAAGGGGCACAGTGTAAAAGAGGCACAAGATGGAAAAGCCGCCCTTGAACTAATAGAAAAGGAGCCCTTTGACATAATCATTAGCGATCTAAAGATGCCAGAAATTGACGGATTTGAGCTATTAAAAAGGGTCAAGTCAATGGAGATTCCCATACCTGTCATTGTTATTACAGCCTATGCCACAATTGAATCGGCTGTGGAAGCCATGAAGAAAGGGGCAGTGGATTATATTGCAAAGCCCTTTGAGGAAGAAAAGATTTTACTCTCCATTGAAAAGGCCCTAGGTGTATCAAGGCTTCTTAAGGAAAATATTGACCTTAAAAACAAGCTCAAAAGGCTTTCAAAAAAAGGAGAAATGGTATGTGTGTCAAAGGCCATGCAACGGGTCATGGACATGGCTTTAAAGGTTGCTCAAAAAAGGGATACTACAGTCCTTATAACTGGAGAATCTGGAACAGGAAAGGAGGTCTTAGCACGTTTTATCCATGAAAACAGTCCAAGAAAACAGGCAAGATTTGTTGCAGTAAACTGTGCTGCTATTACAGATACACTAGTTGAAAGCACCCTTTTTGGGCATGAAAAAGGGGCCTTTACAGGGGCAGATCGTTCAAAACAGGGGGTATTTGAGTATGCCTCTGGCGGGACACTCTTTCTTGATGAAATTGGAGATCTTCCCTTAGAGGCCCAGGCAAAGCTCTTAAGGGCCCTTCAAGAAAAACAAATTCAAAGGGTGGGCGGCAACGAGACCATAAAGGTTGATGTAAGGGTTATTTGTGCAACCAATCAGGACCTTGAAAAGTTGGTGGAAAAGGGTGAATTCAGACAGGACCTATTTTTCCGGATAAATGTATTTCCCATACACATTCCGCCTCTTCGTGAGAGAAAAGAGGCCATTATTCCCCTTGCAGAATATTTTATCAGGAAATTCATTGATTCCGATTCCTTTGATCAGCTTCTCACCCAGGGTGCCAAAAGGATACTTCAGTCACACAGTTGGCCAGGAAATATAAGAGAACTCTCGAACACCTTGGAAAGGGCAGTAATTCTTGCAGGAGTTCCACCTATAACTTCAGAACACTTGTCATTTTTAAGGACAAAGGAAGGGCCACCTTCCTCAGTTCATGAATTTAAACTTCCTGAAACTGGAATAAACCTTATAGAACTTGAAAAGGACCTAATAAGGCAGGCACTTGAGCTTACTGGCAATAACCAGAGTGCTGCCGCAAGGCTCCTTGGTCTTACTCGTTCGAAATTTAGGACAAGGGTAAAACAGTTGGAGGAACAAAATTGAATTTATTCGGGAGAAAAGATAACATTTTCAAAATAGCAGCAATATTTTTTCTTTTCATTATCCTTTTTACGTCCTCCATCTGTTTAGCAACAATCCCTACAAGGCTACTTTTTGTGGGCGAAGACCTTTCGGTCATAACCTCAGCATCTAAGCACCCAGAAACCCCTGAAGAGGCCCCTGCAGTTGTGGAAATAATGAATTCAGAAAAAATAAAGAATTATGGATTAAGAACTCTGGGTGAGGCCCTTTCCATGGTTTCTGGCTTTTATATGGCCAACAGGGAATGGGGCCGCCAACCGTTCATTCGTGGAATACCAGACGGTTTTCTTTTCCTTTACAATTCTGTTCCAATGACCTCTGACAGCACCAAATCTGTCTTCCCATTGGATGAAGAATTGAGTCTTGACCTTGTTAAAAGAATAGAAATCATCAAAGGGCCTTCTTCTGTCCTTTGGGGGCCAGACGCATTTGCTGGCCTTGTGAACATAGTTCCTCTTAGAGGAAGGGATATAGATGGCATTGATGTAAAACTAAGAGCTGGAACCCCCAATCATGAAGGCCATTTCACTGTAAGCCTTGGCAAAAATTTTGGCCTATGGGAGGGCATGATTGCTGTAAGTGCAACCACTAAACACTCATTTAACGATGCCTTTAACATACTAAAATGTAAAGAGGGAGAAGCATGCCATTTGCAGTATGTCATTGGACATGACACCTTGGATGACTCAAAATATCTGGAAACCATCTTTAATCTTTCATGGAAAGACTGGCTAAAGATATCAGGCAGGTGGTCAACGGTCACCAACAGATATGTGGTGGGCGAATTCGATTCGGAAAAGCTCTGGCCTGCCAAGAAAAAAATGCCCTTTAGATTTGTAAAACTTGAGGCCAATAAATCCATTGGTAAATATAACTTCAGACTGAGTTCTTACTATAGCAAGATACCCTATGAAGAACAGCTTGTGGATGTATCATGGCAGTCAAACAGCCATGTATATTACGGTGAGCTTTTCATGGACAGGCAATTTTGGGATAAAACCGCCCTTTTTACCCTTGGTACATCTTATAGATACAATAGGATAACAGGTGCTGTCATATCAAAAAGCTATCTTCCTGACTATGTGCAGCCAGGAAACCCAATCTTTACGCCGATCATCCACCAAGAAGACTATGATACCAATCTTTTTTCCATTTATGGCCAAATAAGAAAGCACTGGAAACGATTCGAGACATGGGCAGGCCTTAGATATGATGATCACAGTCAATATGACAACACCATATCCTATAATTTGGGCCTGAGATGGAATCCAAATAATGACTGGAACTGCAAACTGCTTTTTGGCACTGCCTATAGAACCCCATATAATACGCAACTAGTAAATAGAACCGATTTAGAACCTGAAAAGATACAGAATCTAAGCCTTTCTATTTCCTGGAAACCATTTGATTATCTTAATATAAAAGTAACTCCCTTTTGGAATAAAATAAAACACCATGTCACTGAGGACCCAACAGGAGGGCTATCATTTCCTGGTTCACAGGACATCTATGGAATAGAAACCGATTTAAAATATAGCCTGACCTATTGGCTGACATTATGGTTCAACGGAACCTTTTTCAATAACTATGGAGATAATGAAAGATACAAAGTCCTTGACTATATTATTATTGAGCCTGATGGCTCCTTTAAACCCTTTTACTCCAGGTGGGAGGTCCCCTTTGAAACAGGCCCTAAAAATCTTTTTAACCTTGGTATTGATATGGATCTTAGTTCAAAGCTAAAACTCACTGCCAGACTGAACTATGCAAGCTCCATGGAAGGCTATTACAACAAAGGCAAAAACAGATTTGAAAGCACCAACACCTGGCTTTTTGATATGACAGCTACATACAGGGATATGTTTTTTAAAGGACTTAATGGACAGATAATAATTAAAAATCTCTTTGATAGGAAATATTATGTGCCAGGCAAATATAGCCCCAAAAAGGGAGACCCCATTTCAGTCTATTTTTCCCTCTCCTATCACTTTAATGCACCATTTTAAAAACAAAAAAGGGGCATCAGCCCCTGTTTAACAGTTTTCCATGTAAACTATCTGAGCTCTAACGCCAAAAGTCAACTATCTTTGTAGCTGTAGTCTGTTCTCTTCTAAGCATATCGGCCTTATTGAAATCTGCTGCTGCTGCCTCTTCTTCGCCAAGTTTATCAAATACTTCGCTTCTTAGAAAATAGGCTGGAGCATATTCAGGTGACAGATCGATTGCCCTTGAAAGGGCCTCTACAGCCTCATCAAGTTCATTATTTTTGAGGTGAATAGCCCCTTTATGATAGTGAAATCTATGATTTTCTGGTTCAATCTCAATGGCCTTCTCTATGTCCTTAAGAGCCTTTTCGTTGTCCCCACTCCTGAGATATGCGATAGCCCTAGCCTGATAGGCCTTTGAAAAATTTGGATCAAGCTCGATCACCTTGGTAAAAGAGACTATTGCCTCTTCATATTCTTCATCCATAAATTTGAACTGGCCATCAGTAAAAAGCTCTTCTACTTCAGGGGTCATCGTATCACCTCCTTAAAAATGGATTTTACAAGATATTAAACTATTAAGCACCCGGTTTCCAGACAAAAAAGGCCGACTTAAAGTCGGCCCTGCCATCAACTATGACCATCAAAATCTATGATGCACATGCCTTTTCCAGATTTGGAACCATCTGTTTCTTACGGCTCATAACGCCTGGAAGCCAAACGGTCTTTCCTTCAAGCTTAACGCCAAAGGCCTTTTCAATTATGGATGGATCATCTGTAACGGCCATAAGGTCAGTTCCTTCCTTCATGATGTCTGTAAGCATCAAAAAGATGGAATGGGCATTCTTTTCTTGCTTAATCTTTTCAAGCTCTGCGTAAAGGTCATCCCTAATTTTATCAATGAGATCAAGAGAGACAAGTTCTAACTGGCCAATTCCAATGGCCTTACCGCTCATATCGAAATCTTTGTAATCACGGAATACAAGATCTCTTGGAGCCACACCTTCTACAGCACTCTTGGCCTTTGCCATTTCCATACCCCAGGCCATAATGTCATCAACGCCTGCTATCTTGGCAAGTGCCTCAGCAGCTTCCTTATCCTGAGGTGTACAGGTGGCGGATTTAAAAAGGACAGTGTCACTCAAGATGGCGGACATCATGAGTCCTGCAACCTTTGGGGGTATATCCTTCTTAAATACATCCTTATAAAGGGTATAGAGAACTGTACCTGTGCAGCCAACAGGCATGGCGCAGAAAAAGATGGGATTGGGGGTTGTGATATCACCAATCTTGTGATGATCAACCACTGCCATGAGCTCACCCTTATCCCAATTATCAGGGGCCTGTTTAATATCGCTGTGGTCAACGAGCATATATTTTTCACCTGTTACATCGGTCCTGAGCTCAGGCTCATCAAAACCAAATTTTTCAAGAACAACCTTTGTTTCAGGATTTAGCTCACCTTGTCTGCACGGAACTGCATCAACACCTAACATTTTTTGAAGCTCTGCAAATGCAATTGCTGCAGTTACAGAATCTGTATCCGGGCTTTTGTGACCTAGAACATAAACTGCCATTTTCATAACCTCCTTAGATTTTGGGTAAAATTGCTTATATTTCCAAAGAAAGGAAATAGCTATATTTCTTTAAAAGGCACAATAAACTATCTTTTGAATAATATACCATTTAATACTGAATGGCAATTCAGTAAAGGGCATTTAGCAAAAAAGTAAGGATACCACAAAAAATTTCTCCATTTTTATCCATTAAACTCTAATTTTTGCAAATGTTCATTAAACCAGGATTCTAGAGGATTTACCGGCCCGATACCTTTTCCAAGAGGGAAACCACTTTTTATGGCATTTGTGACAAACCGCTTGGCCTTTTTTAATGAGCTCTTAATATCATCCCCTTGTGCCAAAAAGGCACAGATGGCAGATGACAGGGTGCATCCGGTCCCGTGGGTGTGGATATTTTTTATCCTTTTGGCCCCGAAGAAAAAGGTTTCATCCTGAGTAACTGCAACATCCACCATTTCCTCATTGTTCTCTAGGTGCCCTCCCTTTATTAAAACCACTGGTGAAAGGGAAGAGATTCTTTCTTTTTGCAGCATATCCAAAATGATTTTCCCTGCTTCTATCATATCTTCGATATTTTTTATAGATTTTTTCGAAAGCATTGATGCTTCGTGAATGTTAGGAGTTAGAACATGGATTAAAGGAAAAAGTTTTTTAACATATTCTGATATCGCCTCTTTTTCCAGAAGGATCCTTTTGTTTTTAGAGAGCATAACTGGATCTGCCACAACAGGGCAATCAGGAATCCTTTTAAGATTTAAAGAGACCTCTTCCACTATTTCCCTAGTGGAAAGCATACCTATTTTTATTGCATGAGGGATTATATCTTCAAGCAAAAAGGAAAGCTCTTCGCCAACAAGTTCACCTTTTAGTGGAAATACATTTTTTACCCCTGTAGTATTTTGAACAGTTATGGCTGTTATTACGGCACATGAAAATATACCTAGCCTTGAAAATACCTTTATATCCTGCTGGATTCCTGCACCGCCACTTGGATCAGAACCTGCTATAGTTAGGGCAATTATTTTCATAAAATAAAACTCTCCTAAAACGTTCCTAGGCAGGTAGATTTCTCTTTTCAAAATCCTCATATTTGATATAAAAGTCAAGTTTACAAAGGCCAATCACTTTGATTAATTAAGACAGGTTTAGAATGTGATTGCCTTCTGGATGAATACCCTTAAGGAAAGGAGTTTTAATTGGCTACGCAACTAGAATATGCAAATAGGGGGACACTCACCCCTGAAATGGAACATATCTGTAAGGAAGAAGGTATTTCGGAAGACCTGCTACTTGAAAGGGTCCGCCAGGGCCAAATAGTAATTTTGAAGGGAAGATTTAATGATAAAAGGATTGTTGGCATTGGAAAGGGCCTGAGAACAAAGGTAAATGCCTCCATTGGCACATCCACAGATGTCTGCGACCTTGAACATGAAAAGAGAAAGGCGAAGATTGCAGAGGAAAATGGCGCTGACACCCTTATGGAACTATCTGCTGCAGGGGACTTGGATGAGATTAGAAGGGAAATTTTAAAGGTTGTTTCCCTTCCTGTTGGAAATGTTCCGCTCTACCAGGCCTTTTGTGAAACTATTCAAAAATACAAAGACCCAACAAAGCTTGACCCTGAAATGCTCTTTGAACTCATTGAAAAACAGTGTGAAGATGGCATAGCCTTTATGGCCATCCACTGCGGCATCAATCTCTTCACCATTGAACGCATGAAAAAACAGGGCTATCGCTATGGAGGCCTTTGCTCAAAGGGCGGGACATTGATGATTCAGTGGATGATGAAAAACCAGAAGGAAAACCCTCTCTACGAGCATTTTGACAGGGTATGCAATATCCTTAAAAAATATGATACAGTTCTAAGCCTTGGAAATGGAATCAGGGCAGGTGCCATTCATGACTCTCTTGACAGGGCCCAGATGGCAGAACTTATTCTCAACTGTGAGCTTTGTGAAATAGCAAGGGATCTTGGATGCCAAGCAATGGTAGAGGGCCCTGGCCATGTTCCCCTTGATGAAATTGAGGCAAATATCATCCTCCAAAAAAAGATGTCAAATTATGCCCCCTACTATATGCTTGGACCGCTACCCACTGATATTGGGGCTGGCTGGGACCATGTTACCGCAGCCATTGGGGCAGCTCAGTCATCAATGTATGGAGCGGACCTGATCTGTTATATTACTCCTTCTGAACACCTTGCCCTTCCTGATGAAAAGGATGTTGAAATAGGAGTAAAAGTTGCGCGCCTAGCAGCCCATGTGGGAGATGTAGTTAAATTAAAGGGAAAGGCTGATGCCCCTGACAAGCAAATCAGCAAGGATAGAAGGGATTTTAAATGGAATGAGCAGTTTAAGAACATGCTCTTTCCGGATGATGCCAAAAAGATATTGGAATCCAGAAAATCTCTCTCACACAAGGGATGCTCCATGTGTGGTGAACTCTGCGCCCTTAAAAATGCAGAGGTTACCCTTAACCAGTATCTAAGGGGAGATAAAATTAACGATTAAAGGGCCTGATCTATGAGAAATACACTTACAATGATCCTAGCAGGTGGAGTTGGTTCAAGGCTCAATATCCTTGTGAAACACAGGGCCAAACCTGCAGTTCCCTTTGGAGGGATTTACAGGATCATTGACTTTGCCCTTTCAAATGTCATGAATTCCGATCTTACAAGGGTCGGAGTCCTTACTCAATATAAGCCCCTTTCCCTTATGAGCCACATTGGAGATGGGGCAGCCTGGGATCTTTCTGGAAGAACCAGACAGGTTAAAATACTTCCACCAAGGACAGGGGAGGAGGACTCCGACTGGTATAAAGGCACGGCAGATGCTGTAAGACAAAACCTTGACTTCATTGAATCCCGGCCATCCCAGGAAGTCCTTATACTTTCTGGTGACCATGTCTATTATATGGATTATAAGGACATGGTTAAATTTCACAGGCGCATTAATGCAAAGGTAACTGTTGCTATGATGACCGTCCCCTGGGAACAAACACACCAGTTTGGGATTGGAATCCTAGATGACAATGGAAGGATAATAGACTGGGAAGAAAAGCCTAAAAAGGCCAAGTCAAACTTGGCCTCAATGGGCATATATGTCTTTGATACTGAATATCTCATCCATTCCTTAAAGACAACCACAGAGACAGACTTTGGCCATCACATATTGCCAAAGGCCATGAAGGATGGTGAGCTCTTTGGATATATCTTTAAGGGATACTGGCGGGACGTTGGCACCATTCAATCCTATTGGGACGCCCATATGGATCTCCTTAACCCATCAAGCGGACTTTCTCCTGCAACCTGGGGGATTGTAACTAATCTTGAGGCCGAGGGAATGCCCTGTGACTGGCCTCCAGCCCAGATAAGTCCAAAGGCCATAATAAAAAATAGCGCCATTTCAGCCGGGTGTGTCATAAGGGGTGAAGTGATAAACTCTGTAGTTTCTCCAGGGGTGATTATAGAAGAAGGTGCAAAGGTGATGGACTCAATAATAATGCATGAAACCTTTATTTCTAAAGGGGTAAAGATAAAAAAGGTAATATGCGACAAGAACTGTCATTTTGGAAATGGAGCAGTTGTCGGTAACCCTGACGCCAAAGATGCCAACAGTGACTTTCCAACCCATCTTAATACAGGTATTACCCTCATAGGCAAATGGTCAAGGGTACCCGATGGTGCAAGAGTTGGGGGAAATTGCATAATTTACCCAAAGGTTGACACTTCCAATTGGCCTCATCAACACTTACCTGACGGAACTACCTTAAAAATATAAAAGGCAAGAGGAAAAACAATGAATTTTCAAGATCTAATCTTGACGCTGGATAACTATTGGAAAAAAAGAGGGTGTCTTTTGCTTCAACCCTATGATATGGAGGTTGGAGCAGGCACATTTCACCCGGCAACCTTTTTAAAATCCCTCGGACCTGAAGACTGGAGGGTGGCATATGTCCAGCCATCAAGACGGCCTACAGACGGACGCTATGGAGAGAACCCAAACAGGCTACAGCACTATTACCAGTATCAAGTCATATTGAAACCAAGCCCTGACGATGTCCAAGACCTTTATCTCAAAAGCCTTGAGGCCTTTGGCCTTGACCTTTCAGAGCATGACATAAGATTTGTGGAAGACGACTGGGAAAGCCCAACCCTTGGCGCCTGGGGACTTGGTTGGGAGGTCTGGTTGGATGGCATGGAAATAACACAGTTCACCTATTTCCAGCAGGTTGGAGGAATTGATGTTTTCCCCATCTCAGTTGAAATTACCTATGGTCTAGAACGCATTGCCATGTATCTTCAGGAAATTGATAATGTCTATGACCTTAAATGGAATGACACAACCACCTACGGGGATGTCCATCTAAAGGATGAGATAGAGTTTTCACATTACAATTTTGAGGCGGCAGGGGTAGAAATTCTTAAGGAACTTTTTGAAAAATACGAATCAGAGGCCCACAAGCTTGTTGACATTGGACTCGTAAGACCTGCCTATGACCAGTGTCTTAAGTGCTCCCACACCTTTAACCTCCTTGAAGCAAGAGGGGCAATAAGCGTTTCAGAAAGGACCGCCTATATTGCCCGGGTCAGAAAGATAGCAAGGGCCGTAGCAAAGGCCTACACTGAACAACTGGTTGGTAAGGAGGGCAAAATTGAAGGATAAAACGGATTTTTTATTGGAAATTGGAACCGAAGAAATACCGGCAGGTTATATACTAAAGGCACTTGAAGGACTAAAGGACGGTCTCAAGGACCTTTTTGAAAGATATAGTCTTTTTCACGGGAAAATCCGCACTCTGGGAACGCCAAGAAGGCTCGTTGTCCACTGTTCGGATATTTCATTGAGACAAGAGGACGAGGAAAAAGAAATAACAGGTCCGCCCAAAGCTGTTGCCTTTAATGAAGATGGAAGCCCCACCAAGGCAGCAGAAGGTTTTGCCAAAAAAAATAAGGTATCTATAAATGAAATCACATTTAAGTCCACTTCAAGGGGTGAATACTGTGTCATAAAAAAGGTAATCAAGGGAAGGCATACAAAGGAAATACTGTCTGAAAAGCTTCCTGAGATAATCTCAAGGCTTCCATTTCCAAAAACAATGCGCTGGGGTTCTGAAGAAGTAACGTTGGCTAGGCCTGTCCGCTGGCTCCTTGCCATTTTGGGAAATGATGTTGTCCCCTTCTCCTTTGGTAGTGTTAATAGTGGAAAAATTACTTTTGGTCATAGATTCATGTCAAATGCCCCTGTTGAACTGGAGTCAGCCTCTCTTGATCTTTATAAGAGCAAATTAAAGGATGCATACTGCATTGTTGACATCAGGGCCAGGAAACAGAAGGTAATAGAAGAAGCAGAGATGGCAGCAAATGAAGTTTCAGGAAAGGTCTTAGATGATAAAGAACTTATTGAATTAAATACCTTTTTAACCGAGTATCCAAGTGCAATATGCGGTTCGTTTTCACAGGATTTTTTGTCCCTGCCTTCTCCGGTCCTGATTACCTGCATGAAAGAGCATCAAAAGTACTTTGCAGTTGTGGATGAGGCTAAAAATCTCCTACCGAATTTTATTGCCATTAATAATACATCTTCTCCCAGACCAGAGCTTGTTAGAAAGGGACACGAAAGGGTCCTTGGTGCAAGACTTGCCGATGCAGACTTTTTCTTTAAGGAAGACACAAAAAAGGACCTCGAAGAGTTCGTCCAAGAACTTTCAGGTATGGTGTTTCATAAAGGTCTTGGTACCCTTTTGGACAAGACCAAGCGCCTTCAATCCCTTTCAGAATACCTTTCAGGCTGTCTCCTTTTCAAAGACTTAAAGACAGTAAAAAGGGCAGCCTATCTATGTAAGGCAGACCTTTGCACAGAAATGGTTGGAGAATTTCCAACCTTACAGGGAATAATGGGCAAGGAATACGCTCTTATTTCCGGAGAGCCTCGGGAAGTTGCCACTGCCATTTATGAGCACTACCTTCCGGTAAGAGCAGGGGATAAACTTCCAGAAACCATTCCAGGAATAATTTTGTCCCTGTCAGATAAAATCGATAACATCGTCTCTGCCTTTGCAATAGGACTTAAGCCATCAGGCACCCAGGACCCCTTTGCTTTACGAAGACAGGCCATAGGAATCATCAATATTCTGATAGAGCGGCAAATTCATCTATCCCTTAAGAACCTGATACAGGAAAATTTAAACCTTTTGGCACCATTTCTCTCAGAAATCCCCAAAGAGATAATTAATGACCTTTTGTCCTTTTTTAAGGCCCGTTTTAAGAACGAGCTTATTTCAAGGGGCCATGAATATGACTCCATTGATGCCGCAATGGCTGCAAGCTTTGATTCCATCTACGATTGTTATCAAAGGGTTCTAGCACTAAGCAGCGTACGAAAACAACCAGAGTTTGAACCCATTAGTATAGCCTTTAAAAGGGTAATGAATATATTAAAGGAATTTAAAGGCGGAGAGGTAAAACCTGAACTTTTTGATATGAGCGAAGAAGGTGAGCTTTATTTTGCCTTCTTACAGGTTAAAGAACAAATTTCCCCTCTTCTATCCACTTCTGACCCGACTAAATGCCCTGATGCAGCAAATTATGCCAGCGCCCTTCATATTTTATTATCCCTCAAACCCAAAATCGATGCCTTCTTTGACAATGTAATGGTTATGGTGGAAGATAAATCCATCAGGGATAACAGACTTGCCCTTTTGTGGATGATAGCCCGACTCTTTTTAAAGATAGGAAACCTTTCCTATATTGTTACCGAAAAAAGTGACAATGGACCTTAATAAACGTATCCCAGAACCAGAGCTAATGGATGATCTTGAACAGGCCAGGGCCTATAG
>JALXCD010000150.1 GCA_026991135.1 Deltaproteobacteria bacterium
TTTTGATAACATATTATAATTATTGAATTAATCAAAAATGCCGCCCACTGGATTTGTCGCAAAATTTTGACAAATTTCCAAAAAATTTTTTTACTTTGGGATAAATTTGGGATAACTTAAAAATTTTTCTCCTTGGTAGTCGGGTAAGTTGATTTTTAACTTAGTGGAATTATTAAGAAAAAGGGGTGGTGCCGGAGGCGAGAGTCGAACTCGCACGGCCCGAAGGCCACTGGATTTTGAGTCCAGCGCGTCTACCAGTTCCACCACTCCGGCACGGCGTTAATTTGTTAACATTTTAAGGTTATTCTGTCAATTTAGTTATTGGATTGCGATAAGACCTAAAGACAGTGCTGTCAAAGTTATTAAAAAGTATTTTAAAAGGGTAAACCCCAATGATTTTCCTCCAATCCAGGTGGCGATACCGAGCTTTACAAATGAATTAGTCACAGAAGCTATTATAATTCCGTTAATAGAAACAAGAGCAAGAAGTTTTCCATCTCTTGCAAGTTGTGCAAGAGATAGGGTAATAGCATCAACATCTGTCAGTCCTGAAAGTAAGGATATGATATATACACCTAAATTTCCGTATCTTGCCTGAACAAATTCACTGGCACCATAGACTATACCAAAAATTATAGCAAAACGGACAGCTTCGCTAAGTTGTAACGGATTTTTGGCAAAACTTTCATCCAAAGAGACCTCCATTGGTCTTGAGTGCTGATAGATGAAATATGTAAAGGCCAATCCTGTAATGGTGGCTAAGAGGAAGGGGATGAGCATTCCTAGGGCCAGCTCAGGATTTATTAAAAAGGCAAGTATTAAGACCCTAAAAAACATGAACGTACAAGCAATGGAGATAGCACTTGCTACATGGAGTGTTACGTTTCTATTGGAAGATGCAATCTTTGACATGGAGACTGATACTGCTGTAGAGGAAACCATACCACCAAGGGCTCCAGTCAATAAAAGACCTCTTTTGTGGCCAAATATCTTGATGGCAGCATATCCAACAAAAGACAGGGTCGAAATAATTACTGCCATGAGCCATGTTTTATAAGGGTTAAAAAGATGATAAGGGCCTATCATCCTATTAGGAAGGATAGGTAGGATCAAAAAGGTCATGGCAAGTAGTAAGACCGCAGCATTTATATCCTTACTTGTAATCTTTGCCTCAACCTTTTGAAGGCGTGGCTTGATCTCAAGAAGAACGATTATCAAAATTCCAAGAAAGATTGCATATTTTTGGAGACCAAGGCTGACCATTAGCCCCAAAAGGAAAGTAGCAAGGGCAGTAAAATGTGTTGTACTTCCAATATCCATTTCACTGGAGATACAAGGAGACTTGGATACCTTAAAATAGTAAGCTAAAAGTATTAAAAGACCAATGGATACTCCGGCAATTATTGCCGTCCCACCTATTTCCTTATTAAGTATTCCTGACATATATCCAACTAGAGCAATTATGGAAAAGGTGCGTGACCCTGCAAAGCTTTTTTGCTCCCTGTTTATATGGTAGATTGACCGTTGCATACCGGTCATGAACCCCAGTCCCGCGGCAACCAGGATTGATTTTACTGTTTCAATGTCCATTTTTTCCCTTTCAACTGAAAAGTGATTACTTTTACCATTTTCGTAATTATAATAACCTGTTTTTAAAATACCATTTTAAAATAGTGCGGTTAAGGTTAGCGGATATATAGCCGTGGCCTGGATCTATTTTTGTTTTAGTACGAAAAGAAATGGTGCATGATCATATTACATTGACGTTCCTGTTTAAAAGTGATGAGGCGTATTGCAATCCAAAGGAAATATCCTGAATGAAGATGCCCGTTCCCTTCAACCTGGAGAATTTGGAATATTGTCCTTCAGACATAGATACAGACCTGGATCCCAGGGTTTTAAAATACGTTAAATTTGAAACAGTAAAGAAGAGTAAAAAAAGGGTCATCCTCTACTCAAAGGGATTTTACTTAAAGGCCTTCAGAATTGACAAAGCCGAAGCCCTTTTCAGAAGGGACATGGCAAGAAAGGAATTTAAAATTGCCAGAAGGCTTTACAGCCGGAAAAGGACAGCCAGGCCGCTTCTATACGGGCGGTGTGAAAACTGGGGACTTTTTCTGACAGAAGAGATTAGCGGGCTAAGCCTTGGAGCATTCCTGGACACCCAGTGGAAGGCCCTGCCGAAGGAAGAAAAAAAGAAACTTTTTGCAAAATTTGCAGAACTTTTAAAGGACTCGCTGGAGCTATCCATCTACCAGGCTGATTTCCACCTGGATAATTGTTTTTTTGATGAAAACAGTAGAAACTTCTTGTTGATAGACTTTCACAGATCGAAGGTTTTAAAGAAAGGCTATGATGAGAGGTTCTTGCTGAAACAGCTTCAAAAAGTATTGCCCCCATTTATCGAATCAAAACCTGTTTCCCGAGCAGACCTCTTGTTGGCCACAGCAATTTTTTCATCCAAATTCCCGTGCCTGAGGGATAAGAATAAGCGGGTAACAATAATACACCGTGCCTACTTGGACATGAAAAGGCAGTGGAAAAAGAAGTTTGAAAGGCGTTATGACAGGATTTGCGATTCATTCAAAACAGGTGGGCAAACAGTCTATAGAAGAAAGGAAGTTATAGGAAAATACATAAAAAGTTTTTTAAAAAGCCTGGAAAATGAATTGGTGAACAAGGAATTTTCATATGGTTCAGGCACTAATAGGATCTCAAAACAAGTTGAAATTATAAAAAATTCCCGCCATACCCTTTGCATGAAGTTCTTTTTTGATGGTAAGCCCTTTTTTGTAAAGGCCTATAGAAGTTCATCCCATCTAAAATCCTTTTTTTATCTTTTCAAGATCCCCAGGGCAAAAAGGGCATGGTATCTTTCCTGGAAACTAAACTATATGAATATTACAAATCCACAGCCCATTTTTGCTGTTCAGTACAATAATCCATGGCGTCCAATCTATGGAATGATTGTTTATCCCTGGAAGGAATGGATTTTTCAAAAGGATAAAGAATTAAACAGGCTTTTTTCTGAAAAAGATGCCGGTTATTTTGCCAGAAGGCTTGCACTTTTTGTATGGGATATGCACCAGCGAGGGGTTTTTCATGGAGATCTCAAGATAACCAACTTTTCATGGGATCATGAAAGAAATTCCTTTATAGTCTTTGATCTTGATGCAACCAAAATTAGAAAGGAGATTTCAAAAAGAGAGCGTATTAAGGATATAAAGGTACTTGTAAGGTCAATAAGACGAAAATACCCAGGAGCCGCC
>JALXCD010000151.1 GCA_026991135.1 Deltaproteobacteria bacterium
ATATATATGCCAATTAAAAAAAAAAGCAAATATTTATTTTTTTAAAATTGGTATTATTTTCCTCTGATATGAAAAAGAATAGACCATATAACAAAAAGGTTCAATCGATAATCAATCTAATTGATGGGCTTAACACTGCCATAGGAAAAGCAGTTTCATGGTGTAGCCTTTTACTAGTGATTTTTGTAACAATTGATGTGGCCTTAAGATACGGCTTTAATATTAGCTTTGTTGCCTTGGGCGAGGCCCAATGGCACCTTTATGCAATCATATTTCTTCTTGGAGCAGGTTATACCTTAAAAGATAACGGCCATGTAAGGGTTGACGTGATATATCAACGCCTTGGAAAAAGGGCCAGGGCCATTATAAATCTTCTGGGGATAATATTTTTCCTGATCCCCGGTTGTTACCTGGTCATTAAGACCTCCATACCCTTTGTAAAGGCCTCCTGGATGGTCTCTGAAGGCTCACCAGACCCGGGCGGCCTTCCTGCTCGCTATATCCTTAAGGCAATAATTCCAGTAGCCTTTTTACTCCTTTCCATCCAAGGGGTGTCTATGTTTTTAAAAAATCTCTGCATCCTTTTTGGCATAAGAATAGAAGGAAAGAGGAGCATATAGTTTTGCCATGGATTATCTAGCTGCATGGATGTTTTTAACCCTTACAATCCTTCTTCTTGCAGGCTTTCCTGTGGCCTTTACCCTTCTTGGCACAGCCCTTTTTTTTGGCCTTATTGGTTTTGGATGGGATTTTTTTAACCTTTTACCAATGAGAATATGGGGCGTTATTACCAATTTTACCCTAGTTGCCGTCCCTCTTTTTATTTTTATGGGGGTTATGCTTGAGCGTTCTGGCATTGCCTCTGACCTTTTAAAATCAATGGGCATGGCCTTTGGAAAGTTAAGGGGGGGGCTTGCCATATCTGTAGTGGTTGTCGGCGCCTTATTGGGGGCATCCACTGGTATTGTTGGGGCTACTGTTGTAACCATGGGGCTTTTAGCCCTTCCCACCATGATAGAATATGGATATAAAAATGAGCTTTCCACTGGAACAATTGCCTCTTCAGGCACTCTTGGGCAAATAATCCCCCCAAGTATTGTCCTGGTGCTTTTGGGAGACATAATTGGTGTTTCAGTTGGGGATCTTTTTATCGGTGCAGTAATTCCAGGGCTGATTCTGGTAATGCTTTATATTATCTATATAATTATCATCTCAAAGATATATCCGCACTGGGCCCCACCTGTTAAAGATGAAAGATTTACCGGCAAGAGAAAGGGGTTTTTACTCTATCTCTTAAAATCCCTTGTCCCGCCGTTAACCCTCATGGTGGCAGTCCTTGGATCCATTTTTGCTGGGATTGCCACACCAACTGAGGCGGCAGGTGTTGGCGCAGCAGGTGCAACCCTCCTTTGCATCCTTAACAAAAGGCTCAATATGAAGGTCCTTAAAACCGTCATGGAGACCACGGTTCAACTTACAAGCATGGTCTTTATTATATTGGTTGGCGCAGCCGCCTTTGGGCTTGTATTTAGAGGACTTGGAGGAGACACGGTCCTAAGGGAATTTGTCACCCATATCCCCTTTGGCAGGTGGGGGGTTTTGATAACTGTTATGGCTGTAGTTTTTATTGCCGGTTTCTTTCTGGATTTTATTGAGATAACATTTATTCATATCCCTGTCCTTGCCCCATTAATGAAGGCAGCAGGGTTTGACCCTGTCTGGTTTGCAATACTTTTTGCCATGAACCTTCAGACCTCCTTTCTTACTCCGCCCTTTGGTTTTTCGCTATTTTATCTAAAGGGTGTTGCACCTCCAGAGGTCTCAACTATGGAAATCTATAAAGGAATAATCCCCTTTGTGGCAATACAGCTTTTAGGGCTTGTCATAGTCATATGTTTTCCAGAAACAGCCACATGGCTGCCACACTTTTTCGATAGCCTCAGATAAAAAAGGCCCGAAGTTAAAAGTCTTCAGGCCCAAAATTCAAAAATTCTCAAAAAAGTTCTGTTCTATCTAAATCATAAAATCGTAATAGACCTTTTCCGATATCTTGTTCCAGTCGGAAAGCTTCTTTTTAAATGCCTGGAAGTCATCATTTACCCTCTTAGACATTTTGTCCTTACTGGCTACTTCCTGAATGGTTTCATATGAAAGCTTTTTAAGGCCTTTTAAGACTTCATCAGGAAATTTCAAGAGTTTTATTTTGTTATCCTTTAAAAGCCCAGAAAGGGCCTTTGCATTTTCCATCTCAAACTCAGAAAGCATCTTGCTATTTAGCTCTGCGGCAGCTGAATCTATGGCAGCCTTAAGGTCAGAGGGAAGAGATTCATATGCCTTTTTATTTATTATTAGCTCAAGGGTGCTACCTGGTTCATGCCATCCTGGATAGTAGTAATATTTGGCCACTTTATAAAAGCCCATTCTTATGTCATGGCATGGTCCGACCCATTCGGTTGCATCAATTACACCCCTTTCTAAAGATGTATATATCTCGCCAGCAGGTAAAAGGGTAATGGCAGCACCTGCTTTTCCAAGAACCTTACCTCCAAGGCCTGGAATTCTCATCTTAAGGCCTTTAAAATCGGCCATTGAATTTATCTTTTTATTGAACCAGCCGCCCATCTGAATACTGGTGTTTCCTGCCGGCCTTGGCACAAGGTTAAATTGCTTATAGACTTCCTCCCAAAGCTTAAGCCCGTTACCATAGTAAAACCATGCATTCATGCCCTGGGCATCCATCCCAAAGGGAATTGAAGTAAACCATTGGGCCGCATTACATTTACCTGCCCAGTAATAGGAAGCGCTGTGACCGCACTGGACAGATCCAGATGAAACTGCGTCAAATACACCCAGAGGTGGAACAAGCTCACCACCTGCATAGACCTGGATGGTCAAGCGGCCCTGGGTAAGTTCCCCTACCCTTTTAGCAAATCTTTCAGCCCCTGTCTGAAGAATAGGAAAGCCTGGTGGCCATGAGGTTACCATTCTCCAGCGATATTTCTTTTGAGTTGCAAAGGCCTTTGAACCAGCCCCAGCAACCTTTGCCGCAACTACTGCTCCACCAATAACAGCTCCTTTTTTCAAAAGATCCCTTCGATTCATATCATCCTCCCGTCTGGAATTTATGTCTATATAAGCCCAATAAAAAATTAAGGCAATAGCACGAAATTAAGTTGCAGTAAGATTCTATTTCTCTTAAATTTCACAAAAAATTAGAGGAGTGTTTCTCATAATGAGGCTTTTTTGCAGGCTTTT
>JALXCD010000152.1 GCA_026991135.1 Deltaproteobacteria bacterium
AAACATAAGGCCAAAATCCATAGAATTGATCTCCCTTTTAAAGGCAGGAAGCCTTGACTATGCATGGGAATATCTGTCTGTTGCTGTCCAACATGGTCTAAAATTTATAAGGCTTCCAATGGAGATAAATCTAGGAAGCCCTAAATACGAGGACATTTATAAGACTGTAACTGTCAAGGTCCTGGGCAAAAGACCTGGACAATGGATAAAAAAGAAGGGAAGCGCATGTATCTACGGGATAACTGTCTTGAAAAATGCCAGAAACAAAGAAGATGCGCTCACCTTTTTAAAATTTCTCTTAGATGAAAAAAGGGGGCTTAGGATTTTGTCAGAATGTGGCCAGCCGCCCCTTGTCCCTCCAAGGCTGTCAAAAAAAGTGCCACCCAAGGATTTACCAAAGGGCCTTAAAATACTTTTCTCAAAAGGGGCTCAAAACTAGATGGCCATAAAAAAAAGCGCCACCCAAGACAGGGGCTTTTATTCAGCCCTTTTTATCTTTTCCCTTCCCGTAATCCTTCTTCTTGCCCTTCCCCTTTTAAAGATGTTCACATCAACCGGTATTAAAGAGCTCCTTTCAACACTTAAGGACACGGAGGTATTGAGGGCCATTGGAAGAAGCCTTTTTACTGCAGGTGCAGCAGGACTAATTGCCCTAATTTTTGGAACACCCCTGGCATATCTTCTTTCAAGAAGGGAGTTTTTTGGAAAAAGGTTTGTTGAGGGTCTGATTGATCTTCCAATAATGATTCCCCATCCTGTCATAGGCATAGCCATCCTTGGACTTGCTGCAAAGGGGACCTTGATAGGAGATGCCCTTTTAGGGCTTGGCCTAGAGATTATGGGGACATATAAGGGGCTCATCCTTGTCCTTACATTCGTAGGCGCCCCCTTTTACATAAATAGCGCAAAGGCAGGCTTTGAGGCCGTTCCCAAAAGACTTGAACACGTATCAAGGAGCCTTGGGGCAGGTCCCTGGCAGACCTTTTTTGCCATAACCCTTCCCCTTTCATGGAGAAGTCTTCTGATTGGGATAATCATGTGCATGGCAAGGGCAATAAGTGAGTTCGGAGCCGTTGTGATAGTGGCATATCACCCCATGCTTGCATCTGTCTTGATCTATGAAAGGTTCACCGCTTACGGCCTTACCTATTCAAGGCCAGTGGCTGTATGGCTGATTCTCATCAGCATGGTGTTATTTGTGAGTATGAGACTTTTATCCAAAAAAGAAAGGACCTTTTAGGTGCTTGAGATAAGCGGCCTTTTTCTAAAGCTTCCGGGTTTTACCCTTGGCCCAATAGACCTTTTTGTAAAGGAGGGGGAGTTTTTGTGCATTGTAGGTCCAACTGGATCAGGCAAATCCCTTTTACTTGAGGCAATGGCAGGGCTTTTCCCTGAAAATCTCATGGAATTTAAAGGAAGGGTCCTTTGGAATAAAAATGATTTTACCTTTATGCCCCCTGAAAAAAGGAATTTTGGCCTAGTTTATCAGGATTCAGGCCTTTTCCCGCATCTTACAGTTAAGGAAAACATACTATTTGGCACACGATTTAGAAAAATTCCCCAAGATACTGTCAAAAAAAGATTCAACCTGGTTGTGGAACGGTTCAAGATTTCCCCAATCCTTGAAAAATTCCCGGCTCACCTAAGCGGTGGAGAGCTTCAAAGGGTGGCCCTGGCAAGGGTCCTTATACTTGAGCCAAGGCTTATCCTTTTGGACGAGCCTTTGTCTGCCCTTGATTCTGTCTTTAAAAGGGAAATTGCAAAACTTCTTTTTGAGCTTCACAGGGATCTCGCCCTTACCATGCTTATGGTCACCCATGACTTTTCAGAGGTTAGGGCCTTGGCCCAAAGGGTTGCAGTAATGAATAAGGGAAGACTTGTCCAGACAGGTACGGTCAAAGAGATATTTGAGTCTCCCAAATCTCAATTTATAAGAAGGGCCTTGAATTGCTGTTCGGATATTAGCCCTTTAAAGGAGAATTAATCATGAGATTTTGCACAGTAATAAATTGCATGGATGGTCGGGTTCAGATACCTGCAATTGAGTATCTAAAAAAACGATTCAATGTTGACTATGTAGATAATATCACTGAACCCGGTCCAAATTTGATTTTATTCCGGCAAGAGCATAAGGCCTTGATCCGGTCGATATTGGAGAGAGTAAGGATTTCTATAGAAAAGCACAATTCAGTGGGGCTGGCCGTGGTAGGCCATTATGATTGCGCTGCAAATCAATCTTCAAAAGAAAGGCAATTGGTGCATCTTAAAAGGGCTCTTGATTTTCTTGGTTCTCAAATTGATATTCCCATTATTGCCCTGTGGATTGATGAAAACTGGAAGGCATGTGAAGTTGATTTTGAATCATGAGTGTTACCTTGGCAAAGATTATGTCATGTCCTGCTTTCAACGTGAGGTTGACACAAGCCTTTACCGGATGCGAGCAATATGTGAGTTGACTCAAAGGGTGTGATGTGTTATTAGTTTTTCGCTCAGCATTTCTTGACACGTGGGGCCGTAGCTCAGTTGGGAGAGCGCGTGAATGGCATTCACGAGGTCAGCGGTTCGATCCCGCTCGGCTCCACCATTCTTTAGATTAAAACAGGGAGGGTCTCAGAAAGGATTTTTCCTGTTTTTAAGCCCCTGCTTTTTTCAGGCCTTCTTCTTTAGCAGGGGTTTATTTTTTAGGAGGATTCATTGGCAAAAGACCAGCAAAAGGAAGACAAAATCCTGCGCCTTAAAAGGGACGAGCTTGCCATAAAGGTTTCAAAGGAGATAGTCATAAAATTTATTGAGATCGGGAAGGTTACGCCTACTTCTTTTTCAGAGACCTTCAAGCTCATCCACAACGAGGTCAAAAGGGCTCTAGAGAGCTAGGCTCCTTTTATCTGGCCACCAAAAATGCCTCTTGGAATCCCAGATTCTCAAGTTCTCTTTCAAACCTTCTTGCCTTAACCAGGTTGTCTGGGGCTTCAACCTGGACCTTGAAAAAGAGCATCCCATTGGTTACGGCCTTTTTTACCCTTACTGTCTTAAAATTTTGTGATAGCTTCCATTTGAGTCTATAGGCATTGTCCGGGTTAAGAAACGCCCCTACCTGAACATAAAAGTCTCCGTGAAGAAAATCTGGTACCTTTTCAAAGGTTACAACATTGTCTTTATGGCTCTTAACCTTTCCAAGGGCCACGATTCTTACCCTTGCAGTCCCATCCCCTATCATCCCAAGCCTTTTTGCCGCAGCATAACTAAGATCAATAATTCTGTTTTTTACAAAGGGCCCCCTATCATTTATCCTTACAACTACTGACCTGTGATTCTTTAGGTTTTCAACCCGCACATAGGTATTCATGGGAAGTATCTTGTGTGCTGCAGTCATGGCATACATGTTATAGGGCTCGCCACTTGCGGTCCTTTTTCCGTGAAAGCCTGGGCCATACCACGATGCATAACCTTCTTCCCTAAAGCCATAGGCACTTGGAAGGGGATAATAGGTCTTTCCGTTTACCCTGTAGGGTCGGTATGTTCCCCGCCTATACTTTACGCTGACATGCCTTTTGGGTGCACAGCCGTTTAAAATTGAGATGGCCAAAAAGAATATGGCAGTTAGAAAGATACCCCTTTGAAAGTTCAAAATTTTCAGTGGAATTTTTTCCATTTCTAGTCAATAATAGCCATCAAGTCCTTTAAAATATTTTTTAAAAGATTTCAACGCAACAACCATGCCTCAAGACATATACCTTGACTACAATGCAACTACACCGGTCCTTAAAGAGGTCCAGGAGGCCGTATCAGACGCCCTTTTAAATTTCTGGGGGAATCCAAGCAGCAATCACGAAATTGGAAAAAGGGCAAAAATTGCCCTTGACTCGGCAAGAAGGGATGTGGCAAGGGCTGTTTCTGCCAGTGAGGACGAGATAGTATTTACAAGCGGTGGGACAGAGTCAAATAACCTTGCCATAATTGGCCTTGTAAGAAAAAAGCTTGAAAGGGGAAGGCATGTCATCACAACAAGGATCGAGCACCCCTCGGTCCTAAACCCCTTTATAAGGCTCATGGAAGAAGGTGTTGAAGTCACCTTTGTAAGGCCAAACTCCCAGGGAATTGTCGAGCCGGATGCAATAAAAGAGTCAATCCGGCCAGATACCATCTTTTGCTCTGTGATGCTTGCAAACAATGAGACAGGGGCAATCCAGCCAATTAGGGAGATTTCTTCCATCTTAAGGGAACAAGGTGTCACCTTCCATACAGATGCTGCCCAGGCAGTTGGAAAGATTCCGGTTGATGTAAATCACCTCGGAGTGGACCTTCTTACCATCTGCGGGCACAAACTCTATGCCCCAAAGGGAATTGGTGCCCTTTTTATAAGAAAGGGGGTTGAGCTTGAAAACATCCTTTACGGGGCAGGGCAGGAAAGGGGAGTAAGGCCGGGAACAGAGCCAGTGCCCCTGGCAATTGGCCTTGGAAGGGCATGCAGTATAACTTGCAGGGATGTGGAAAATGAGGGAAAACCCCTAGGGGAGCTTAAGGAATTTTTTCTAGAGGGGCTTAGGGCCATCTATCCTGATATGATGATATTTTCTCCTGAAAAATGCTCCCTTCCAAACACCCTTGCAGTATCCTTCAGGGGGCTTTTGGGTTCAAAGGTCCTTGAATATGCCCACGGGCTAATGGCCTCAACCGGAGCAGCATGTCATGACAGGAGTGTCACTGTCTCCCATGTGCTTTCAAGCATGGGTGTTTCAGAAAGGGATGCCCTTGGAATGGTACGGTTTTCCCTTGGAAGGTTTACCACAAGAAAAGAAATAGAAGAGGCAATCGGCATCCTCAAAGAGGCCATCACAAAGGCCAAAGGGGAAGGATAGAGCTAAGGTGGAATTTATTGATCTAAAAAGGCAGTATAAGCTCCTAAAAAAGGACATGGACCAAAAAGTTCTGGAAGTCCTTTCTTCAGGCCATTACATCCTTGGAAAAGAGGTGGAGGCGCTAGAAAGGGAGCTTTCTGAATTTGTAGGCTCAAGATTTGCAGTTGGGGTTTCTTCAGGAACAGATGGCCTTCTGGTCTCCATGATGGCCCTATCTGTTTCTCCAGACGATTTTGTGATTACAACACCCTTTACCTTCATAGCCACAGTTGAGACCATTCTTCTTCTAGGGGCCGTTCCCGCCTTTGTGGACATAGACCCTGAGACCTTTAACCTTGACCCTTCGCTTCTTGAAGATGAGATACGCCGTCTAAAAAAGGAAGGCAAAAGGGTTGTTGGGGTTATGCCTGTAAGCCTTTACGGACTTTGTGCAGACATGGACCCCATAAACGAAATTTGCAAAAGACATGGCCTTTTTGTAATAGAAGACGGCTGCCAGTCCTTTGGGGCAGAGTACAAGGGCAGAAAGTCCTTAAATTTATCTACAGTGGGCGTAACCTCCTTTTTCCCTTCAAAGCCCTTAGGCTGTTATGGCGATGGCGGAATGGTCTTTACAAGTGATGAGTCCATCTATGAAAGGGCAAGGATGATAAGGGTTCACGGGTCTAAAAAAAGATACTGCCATGAGATCCTTGGACTAAATTCAAGGCTTGATGCCATCCAGGCAGCCATCTTGAGGGTAAAGTTTAAAAATTTCATAAATGAGATAGAAATGCGGCAAAGGGTCTCAAATATCTATTTTGAGCTTCTTAAACCCCTTTCCCAAAGGGGCCTAATCTCTTTTCAAAGGATTCCTAAAGGGTATAAAAGCGTCTTTGCCCAGTTTACAATAAGGATTAACGGAAACAGACGGGATGAGGTTTTAGGAAAATTAAAGGAAAAGGGCATCCCAACTGCCATTCACTATCCCACACCCCTTCATCTTGCCCCTTTATTAAAGAAATTCGGCTTCAGGGAAGGGGATTATCCCGAGTCTGAAAGGGCAAGCAGGGAGGTCTTAAGTATTCCCATGCACCCATACTTGGAAAGAGGGGAGCAGGAGGTTATCGTAAGGGCAATCTATGATGCCCTAGATGAGAAATATCCCTATTAGACTAAAAAGGAGTAAGGAAATATGCTTGAAAGATATTCACGCCCCAGGATGAAAGATATCTGGACAGAGGAGAACAAGTACCGCACCTGGCTTAAGGTGGAGATACTTGCAGCCGAAGCCTGGGCAGAGCTTGGCGTCATTCCAAAGGAGGCTGCAAAAGACATCAGGGAAAAGGCAGACTTTGATGAAAAGAGGATCCTTGAGATAGAGGAGGAGACAAGGCACGATGTGATAGCCTTTTTGACAAATGTGGCAGAATATGTGGGAGAGTCTGCCAGATTCCTTCACTGGGGCCTTACCTCTTCGGACATGCTTGATACCGCCATGGCCATTCGCATGAAGGAGTCCATGGAGATCATCATCGAGGATGTCAGAGAAATCCTTGAGACAATAAAAAGACGGGCCATTGAGCACAAATACACTGTAATGATTGGCCGCTCCCACGGAATCCACGCCGAGCCCATAACCTTTGGCCTAAAGCTTGCCATCTGGTATGACGAGATGAAAAGAAACCTAAGGCGCCTTGAAAATGCAAGGGATTGCATTGCAACAGGAAAGATTTCAGGCGCAGTGGGCACCTTTGCAAATGTGGATCCAAGGGTGGAGGCCTATGTCTGTGAAAAGCTGGGGCTAAGGCCTGCCCCAGTCTCAAACCAGATAGTTCAAAGGGATAGATACGCCGAGGTCTTTACTGCCCTTGCCATAACTGCGAGCACGGTGGAAAAGATTGCCACAGAGATAAGGCACCTTCAAAGGACAGAGGTCTTAGAGGCAGAGGAATACTTTAGAAAAGGGCAAAAGGGCTCTTCTGCCATGCCCCACAAGAGAAACCCCATCCTTTCTGAAAATCTCTGTGGACTTGCCCGAACTGTCCGATCCTACTGCATCCCTGCCCTAGAAAACGTGGCCCTCTGGCATGAAAGGGACATCAGCCACTCATCGGTTGAGCGCTTTATCTGCCCGGATGGATTCATTACAGCGGATTTCATGCTGGCAAGGCTAAACGGCCTCCTTTCAAGGCTTATTGTCTATCCTGAAAACATGAAAAAGAACCTGAATCTTTTAAAGGGCCTTATATTCTCGCAGCAGGTCCTTCTTGTCCTGACCCAGAAGGGGGTGAGCAGGGAAGAGGCATATAGGATCGTCCAGGGGCGCGCAATGGAGGTCTGGCAGGGAAAGGGGACCTTTAAAGAGCTTCTTCTTGAGGATAAAGAGCTTTCAAAACACCTTTCAAGGGAAGAGATTGAGGAGATCTTTGACCTCAACTATCACCTAAAACACGTTGATACCATCTTTAAAAGGGTATTTGGCGAGGGGGCCTGAGTCATGGATGAAAAAGGGCGTCTTAAAAGGATAATCCTTGAAAGGTCTTACAGGGAAGGGCACTTTAAGCTTACCTCCGGAAAGATCAGCGATTTTTACATAGATTGCAAGCAGACGACTCTATCTGCGGAGGGGGCTTACCTTTGCGGAAGGCTCCTTTATAAGATGATAAGGGAGGAAAAGGACATAGGGGCAGTAGGCGGGATGACCCTTGGGGCAGACCCCCTTGTTACAGCAGTTTCCATAATAAGCTACCTTGAGGGCTCTCCAATACCTGCATTCATCATAAGGAAGGAGCCTAAAGGACATGGCACAGGCTCATGGATCGAGGGAAAGGGTAATATCCCCCTTGGCCGCTTTGTGGCCCTTGTGGAAGATGTGGTGACAACAGGGGGCACCCTCATAAAGGCCATAGAAAGGACCCAGCTTGAAGGATATAATGTAGGTGGCGTCTATACAGTGGTTGACAGGGAAGAGGGAGGAAGGGAGCTTTTGGCAGAACACGGCTTTGAGCTTAAATCCATATTTACAAGAAGCGAACTTATAGAAAAATAGCCCAAGGAACATGCCAGAATATCTTGAAAGCCTAGGACTAAGGTTTTTTGAGCTTACAAAGCACACCAGAAAGGAGCTTTTTGAAAGAAAAAGGGAGGCCATTTCCCCTTCACCTCCCTTTAAGGAATATAAGGGCGCAAAGGTGATCGAGCTTCCAGAGCCTCTTCTTTCAAAAGGGGATATCTGGAAGTGTCTTTCAAAAAGGCGCTCTGTACGAAAATATAAGGAAAGGCCCATTACGCCCTTTGAGGTTTCAAGCCTTCTTTGGGCATCCCAGGGGATTACTGCACGTCTTTCCCATTACCTTTTAAGAACAGCCCCTAGTGCCAGTGCCCTTTATCCCATTGAGACCTATCTTTTGATAAATTCCTGCGATGGTATTGAAAGCGGGATCTACCACTACCACGTGGTCTTCGGGCACCTTGAGGAGATAAAGACAGGCCCCTTTGGAAAGGAGCTTGGCGAGGCCTCCCTTGGTCAGCCCATGTGCTGGCAGGCCCCGGTGGTTTTCATCTTTTCGGCAGTTTTCAGGCGAACCATGTCAAAATACGGTTCAAGGGGCATGAGATATATCTTTTTGGACTGCGGGCACATCTGCCAGAACCTCCTTTTGGCAGCAACTGCCCTTGGCCTTGGCGGCTGCCCCATCGGGGCATTTCTGGATGATGAGGTAAATGCCCTCCTTGGCCTTGACGGGGTTGAAGAATCCGTAATCTACATGGCCTCAATAGGCGAGCCAAAGTAATATTATGGCTGAGGGCCATAGGCAAAGGCTAAGGGACAGGTTTTTAAGATACGGCCTTGATTCCTTTACAGACGAAGAGGTCATAGAGCTTCTCCTTGCCCTTGGAACCCCCAGAAAGGACTGCAAGACCCAGGCAAGGGCTGCCTACAAAAAGTTTGGCTCCCTTGCAAGGGTCCTTGAGGCCGATATCGACGAGCTAAAGACCATAAAGGGGATCGGCCCCAAAAATGCATTTGCCATAAAATTCATCCACCAGGTTGCAAGGAGATTTTTAAGGGAAAGGTTAAGAGAGCCGCGGGGTGTAAAATGTGCAAAGGATGTTGTTGACTATCTGTGTCACACCCTTTCTTTCAGGGATAGAGAGGTCTTTTGTGTGCTTTTTTTAAACTCCCGGAATCAGATCCTTGATATTGATGAGCTTTTTTCAGGGACTGCCAATGAGGCACCAGTCTATCCAAGGGAGGTAATGAGGCAGGCCCTTTTAAAAAACGCAACCTCTATCATACTTGCCCACAACCACCCTTCTGGTTCAAAAAGCCCTTCAAAGTCAGACATTGAGCTAACCAAAAGACTTAAAAAGGCAGGGGAGCTTTTAAATATAAAGGTCCTAGACCACATAATCATTTCAGGCCCTTCAAGCTATCTCAGCTTTGTGGAAGAAGGGCTTATCAAATAAAGATGGAAAAAAGGTCCTTTCCGCCCTTTGATGAAAGGCTCATCGAAAAACTTATGAAAGAGGCCCTAATTGAGGCAAAAAAAGCCCAGGATAAAGGGGAGGTTCCAGTTGGCGCAATCCTTGTGACTGATGAGGCCGAAATCATCTCAAGGGGCCATAACTGTCCAATTGCCCTTAATGATCCAACAGCCCATGCAGAGATTGTTGCCATTAGAAGGGCGGGTGAGGTCCTAAGGAATTATCGCCTTTTAAATACCTACCTTTTCGTAACCCTTGAGCCCTGCATCATGTGTGCTGGCGCCCTAATCTGGGCAAGGGTAAGGGGACTTTTTTTCGGAGCCCATGACAAAAGGCAGGGCGCCTTTGGCTCTGTCATTGATGTAAATGAAATTAAGGGTCTCAATCACAGGATCAAGGTCATGGGCGGAGTCCTGGAAGATGAGGCAGCAGGGATTTTGAGGGAATTTTTTTTAAAAAGGCGCTAATTCCTCTGTGCTCTTAGGAGTAATCTAAATTAGACCGTTTACGTTCTGCTTCATTGGAACAAGCGTGTTTATAAGGAAAAAGTGCTATACAACAGGAAATACAGCCCGACTGAAATAAAAAAGGCAATGTAGCCTAGAGCAAGAAACTTTACGGTAAACCTGGCTGAATCATGGGTATCGACATTTCTTATATAAATTTTGTAGGCTATTAGATTTGCCAGCGAGCCAAAAAGGCTTCCAAAGCCTCCTGCATTTACACCCCACAATAATGCCTGCCACTTGTGTGTAAAATTTGCAAACAGTAGTGCTGCCGGAACATTGCTCATAATCTGGCTTGCCAGGGCAGAAAAGATAAAAATATGCCCTGAATGGGCAATTTTAGAACGCAAAATCACACTGAGATTATCAGCAATGCCAAAAAAGAAAAGGAAACTCAAAAGGAGAGCATAGTCAATGTTAAGGGTTTTTCGGTCAAAGATGATTACAAAAAGTATGACTACAACGGCACTTACGATAGGGATTATGCGAAAGACTGCCAGCAGCACCACAGCAAACAGGGCAACATATACATATGCCTTTTTATTTATTTTCAAGACTTGCCTATTTCCCGACGATTTTTGAAGCCTGATGGTAAAGGAGGTGCTTATCAATAAAACTAGAAACATCAAAGAAAATGGGGCTATTGTCTTTATAAATTCACTTGGTGAAACATTATAGAACCAGTAGATGAAAAGGTTCTGGGGGTTGCCAATTGGGGTTAATGCCGACCCTGCATTTGCAGCCAGGGCCTCAAAAATTACGAGTAGGTCTTTCTTGTTTATGTTCAGCGACAACGTGAGGGGGACAATGACCAATAGGGAAATATCATTGGTTACTAGCATTGAAAGGAAAAAGGTTGCCAGTATCAACTTTAAAGGTATGAGGCTTCCTTTCTCAATGTGATATGCGATTTTTAAAAAGGCTCTGTTTTTTAAAAGTCCATTTACTGTCAAAAATAAGACAAAGAGAAGAAATAAAACCTCAATTTCATCGATTGAGTATTTTGGAAACCGTTTTATGTAGATGGACGTGAGGATCAAGCCTACGCCAGAGGTAACCAGTAGCCATTCTTTCAAGAAGAAATCAAAGAATGAGCTCGAACTTTCAAAAATATTCTGTTTATGAAGTTTGCGGCCTATTTCTTTAATACCTTTAAAAGCTCTTTTATACCAAGACAGTTAACGATATCCTTTTTCTCAAGCCAGCCTCGCCTTGCCTGATTGACCCCAAAGCGCATGTAAAGAAGATTGTCCCGGTTGTGGGCATCTGTCCCCATGGTGACCCTTACTCCCATGTCCTTGGCAAGTTTTAGGTTGATGTCATTTAGGTCAAGTCTATCTGGCTGGGCATTTAGCTCAAGGAAACACCCTGTATCCCTTGCGCACCTTAGGATTTCCTCCATGTCGATTTCATAGGCCTCCCTTGAGCCAATAAGCCTTCCGGTTGGATGGGCAATGGTGTTGACATGGGGGTTTTCCATGGCCTTAATGATCCTTTTTGTCTGTTTCTTCTTGGAAAGCTTAAACTTGCTGTGGACGGCTGCCACCACAAAATCAAGCATCTTTAAGGCCTCATTGGATAGATCAAGGGAGCCATCTTCAAGGATATCCACCTCGATTCCCTTTAGGATATGGATGTCTTTAAATTTTTTCTGGATTTCGTCGATCTCCTGGGCCTGGAGCAAGAGCCTTTCCTCATCAAGGCCCTTTATCATGGCAAGCCTTTTTGAGTGATCGGTTATTGCCACATATTCATAGCCAAGCTCCCTTGAAAAGGCCACCATCTCTTCTACGCTGTGCTTGCCATCACTCCATTTTGTATGGCAGTGAAGATCCCCTCTTATATCATTGATGGTAACAAGCTCTGGAAGCCTTCCTTCTCTTGCTGCTTCTATTTCGCCTCTATTTTCGCGAAGCTCCGGTGGTATGAAGGGAAGGTCAACGGCATTAAATACATCCTTTTCATCCTTTCCGGATATCCTTTCGTCCCCTTTGAAGATGCCGTATTCATTTATTTTTAGGCCCTTTTTCTGGGCAATTGCCCTTATGGCTATGTTGTGGGCCTTTGAGCCTGTAAAATAGTGAAGGGCCGAGCCATAGCATTCTTCGTCCACTGCCCTTAAGTCCACCTGGATATCGCTTTCAAGGATTATGGTGGACCTTGTCTGGCCCTTTGAAATCACCTTTTTTATGCCAGGAAAGGTGACAAAGTAGTCGATCATGGCCTCTGGGTCTTCGGCAGTAACAAGGATATCCAAGTCTCCCACAGTCTCTTTTTTTCTCCTGTAGCTTCCTGCTATCTCTGCCCTTTTTACAGAAGGCCCCTTTTTCAAAAAGGAAATGAGTTCCTCTCCAAAGGAGTTGGCATAGGACCACTTGAACCTTCGTCCCTCCTTTTTGGCAAGGACCACGCCCTTTAAAATGGTCTCTTCAAGCTTTTTTCCAAAGCCCGGAAGCGAACGGATCTTCCCTTGGGAGGCCGCCTTTCTAAGTTCATCAATATTTGTGATTCCTAGCTTGTCATAAAGGGTCTTTATGCGTTTTGGCCCTAGCCCCTCTACCTTTAAAAGCTCTATAAGGCCCCTTGGAATCTCGGATTCAAGCTCCTCAAGCTTTGAAAGGGTACCTGTTTCTATTATTTCCCTAATCTTTTCAGAAAGGTCCTTTCCAATTCCAGGAAGACTTGTAAGGTCCTTGCCCTGTTCGATCATTTCGGAAAGGTCTCTTCCAAGGGATTCAATGGTCCTAGCTGCGTTTCTGTATGCCCGGACCCTAAAGGGGTTTTCCCCCTTTATCTCCAGAAGGTCTGCTATTTTGTAAAAAATATTGGCTACTTGCTGGTTGACCATAATTCAAGATTAATGCCTTTGTTTAGCCATTTCAATCATAAAGATAGCTCGGATATGCTAGGAAATAATGAGTTCGGATATAATTTGTGGCAGAAAAAGGCAGGTTTTATTAATCATTCCTTCTTCTTTAAGCTGTAAAAATTTGAGAAAACAGGTTGCACACACTGTGATGATTCCATCATATTGAATTTGTTTCAGTTGTAAAATCTTTAAACTGTCATATCCAGACATTAAATCCTTAAGGCCCATTCTTAAAAGGCTTCCTCCACAACAATTAGAGTTTTCTATTGGTACGGTCATATTATGAACGCAATTAAAAAGCTCTCCCATAAGTGATAGGATAGTTCTTTGATCATTTTCTTCTTTAAGACCGCATGGAATCTGAAATGTCTGACAGCCTGTTTTTCTTTTTTTCAATTTAAGAGTGCCCTTTTTAAGATACTCTTTTATAAGTAAAGAGAGGTTTATTACCTCAAATTCTACTGGAAAGAACTTTTTATCCTCCTGGGGGCTAAAAAGTGACAGCCTGTTTTGACAATCATCTATCAATAGCCGTTGGAACTTGAATGTCTTAAAAAGGTCATAGACCCTATCTATCCAAAGGTTCGCTAGATCAGCCCTTCCTGCCATGATAAAGGGGTCAAAGGTTCCAAGGGGGATGCTCGGAATAGTCCAGCTTTCCTTGGCTTTGTGGAATATAAGGGCATAATCTGAAAGAACCTCGGGAGCCTCTTTTAAGATTTCAGGATCTACTAATAAAAAAACTTTTGAGTCTCTTTTATCAATTGGAATTTTCAGTACTTTTCCCGTCTTTTTTTTAATTATGGACTCGGCCTTTTTGATAAAACTGATGTAGTCACCTGGATAAATCGAAGAGGTATTACCAATGGCCTTCCATTTTTGTATGTGTTCTCTTACTTCACTAGGAAGCATTTCTTCTGGTTGCAGGGATTTTAATATGTGAATTATGGAAGGTATTGGTATATCCATGGGACATACTGCCTGGCAGTTGCCACACTGACAGCAGTACCATACCCACTTTGTGTTCAGAGGAACCTGGTTTTCTCCATCAATTATGAGTTGAATAAGTTTTGAGGGGTTCATATCCTCAAAGCCGGACACCGGACACACATTTGTGCAACTGTTGCAACCAAGACAGCTCTGAATCTGGCATCCTTCAATTTCTTTGTCTAAAAGTCTATTGAGTGTCATTTGATTAATGTTTTCCTGGCACCCTTCTTGTATAAATGAGTATTTTCCCCTTTGACGGGACAAGCTTTGCCTCAAAACCTTCATTGAGATAACGTGAAATGGCAGAATGGGCACTTAAATTGTCCTCATAAATGTTCCCATCCCAGAAGTAGTCCTTGCCATTTGTGCTGTAAATGAAACTGATCTTTCTGGCATCGTAAACTGGAGGGATATGAGAAAAAGGGCCTTTTACCGAATATGTATTGGGACCGAGCTTTTTTAGGAACTGTGTCATTTCCTGAACAGCATTGGCAAATTGCTCTCCTTCTGCAGCAGAAACCCATTTTATTGAAAAACGTCTTGGGTCTATCCCCATATCAAAAAGTGTTTCTTCAATTACCTCTTTTCTCTTAAGTGCAAGTTCATTTCCTTCCCCGTAATGGCATTGCCCGAGATGACAGCCAAAGATCATTACGCCATCAAGGCCCGAAAGAAGAGAATTCACTACCCAGTTTGGATGAACCATTCCAGAACAAACAACCTCTATTGCCCGGATTGTAGGTGGATATTGTATCCTTTGTATTCCAGAAAGGTCTGCTGCACTATAACCGCACCATTTGCATAAAAAACAAAGAATTTTTGGTGAAAAGCCCCCCTTTTTTTTCATTTTTATATTTATGACCTCAAAATAGCTTTTATTTGCGCCTCCACTTCTTGAGGCATAAAACCAGGAATGCCTACAGCATATTTTGGGCAGACGGCCTCACAGGCCCCGCATCCATTACAAATGGAATCATCAATTTCAGCCATCTGTTTTGTCTCTCCTCTAAAAATAAATTCACAAAGGGAGATGGCCTTCTCCTTACATACCTCAAGGCAAAGACCACAACCATCACACATATGAGCAACTATTTTGGCGGTATTTCTGTCAGGAACAATCCTGTCTTGGGAAAGAAAGGCTATGGCCTTTGAGGCAGCAGCAGCAGCCTGACTTGTGGATTCTTCCACCTCCTTTGGATAATGAGCAAGGCCTGCCATGAAAAAACCATCCCTTCTAAGTTCGCAAGGCCTTAGCTTTGGGTGAAGTTCCTGGAAAAAACCATCCTGTCCCAGGGGCAACTTAAAGATGGCAGAAAGTTTTTGGTTGTTTTCCATGTCAGGTTCAATGGCTGTAGCAAGTATGATGAAATCTGGATGTAAAACCACCTCTGAATCAAGAAGGATATTTACAAAACGAAGTCTCAGCCGCCTTATGGGTTTGAGATTTTCATTAATATCAGTAAAAATTTCTGGTCTTGGAGGATTGTCACCATTAAATCTGAGGGCCTTTATTCCCATCTGCCTTGCCTTTCTAAAATATTCATCCCTTTGACCATAGGTCCTCATGTGTTTGTAAACTATATAGATTTCAAGTTCAGGGAGATGCTTTTTTAGATGAACAGCCCTCGTGACCGCATGAGTGCAACAGACCCTGCTACAGTAGGGACGTTCTTTGTTGCATGACTCAACACATTGTAGAAAAACTACAGTCTTGGCACTCCTCAGCCTTTCAGTTCCCGATGCCATTAGCATTCGATCAAAATCCTGATGGGTCAATATCCCTGGATGTTCCCTGTAATGAAAACCACTTGGCTTGGCCTCCCTTGCCCCTGTGGCAAGTATTAATGCGCCATGGTTGATTTGTTCATAAGAAGACAATTTTTTTGTCTTTAAATAAGATGTTAGATTTCCAGTTATTCCTTGGAGCCTTTCAATGGATGAATTCAGATAGATGGAAATAAGAGGATTATTTCGTATCCTTTTTTCAAGATTATTTAATAGATTTTTTACACTAATACCCCTCCAGGTCTCTAAAAGTGATCTTGCATTCCCTCCAAGCGCTCCTTCTTTTTCCACAAGATGGACCTTGATGCCAGACTCCGCAATTATTGAAGCAGCAGTCATTCCGCTGATACCACCTCCTAATACCAGCACTGCTCTTGTTACTGGATATTCCCTTTTCTTAAAAGGACTCAATTGTAATGCCTTATGTATGGCCATTGATATTTGATCCTTTGCCCTTTCAAATGCCCCATTTTTGTCATTTTGATGGACCCAAGCGGATTGTTCTCTGATATTCGCAATTACTAGCATGGAAGGGTCAAGGCCTGCCTTTTCAAGGGCCTTTCGGAATATAATTTCATGGGACCTTGGACTGCAGGCACTGATCACTATTCGATTGAGACTGTGGTCCTTTATGGCCTGTGAAATGGCCTTTACCCCATCTGGTGCACATGAAAAAGGTAGGGTTGAACAAAAGACCACTTCCTTTTGGGCATGTGAAAAATGGTCTAACAGTTGTTTGGTATCTATGATGTCAGAGATGTTTTGGCCACAGCGGCAGATAAAAAGACCAATTCTGGCAGGAAAAATCGGAATTTTTTGAGATTTTTTGTCAGTATCTGTATTAAATTTTGGGGATTTTAGGGCTTTTAAATCACTAAGCCCCCTTCTAAAAAAAGCTGCCGCAGCAGACCCTTCTATTACTGCGCCCGTTATGGATTTGGGGCCATTAAAATTACCACAAGCGAAAAGCCTAGATCTTGATGTCTTTTCCACTTCTGGAAATATTGATTTGTTAAAACCAAATTCATCAGTTTCAATGCCAAACTGCCAGGAAAGCCTTTCGATCTCCTTATCAATAAATAGCCCTGTGGATAGCACCACCATATCATAGGCGGCTAAGGTTTTATCCTTTGTTTGTGTTGAAAAGAATTTTATGGCAATTTTGTCATCCTCTGAAAGACAGACACCAAAGGGACGTGAATTGACAAAATTTACTCCTTTTTCGTGGGCTTGAATAAAATATCTTTCAGCACCCTTTTGATAGGTCCTTATATCAATATAATAGATATCTGCTTTTAATTCTCTTCCTAGTATATGTTTTGCTGTTATTGCCTGCTTGATGGCAGCACTACAGCAGATCCCTGAACAATATGGCCTTTTCACAATGTTTGTCTGTCTGGAGCCAATGCACTGTATCCATGCTATACTTTCGGGTTCCCTGCCATCTGAAGGTCTTTTAATTTTTCCCTTGGTAATACCCGCTGGATTTAGAAGATTTTCAAATTCAATATTGGTAACCACATTTTTTAAGATGCCATACCCAAATCTCGAAAGCTCTTTTGGAATATAAGGAGTGAGACCTTGAGCTAGGACAACTCCAGAGCATTCGATTTCCATCTCTTTTGGGTTTTGATCAAGATTAATGGCCCCCTTTGGGCAGACCCTTTCGCAGATTCGGCATGAACCTTCTTTGACAAACAGGCATTCGTTTTCATCAATTACATATCCCCTAGGAATGCCGTTATTGGAAGGAAGGTAAATAGCACTTCTAGTTTTGTCATGAAATGGAGACAGTGTAACATAAACGGGACATTTTTTTTCGCATAGACCGCAGCTTACACATCGCGCTGGGTCAACATATCTGGGTTTTTGTCTGATTCTAATATGGAAGTTTTCCTCTCCTTGAGAGCATTCTATGACTTGAGCCTTTGTAATTATCTCAATATTTTTGCTAAGGCTCAACTGAGCCAGGGTGGGAGACATGATTCATGTAGGACAATCTCCTGTGGGGAAAATCCTCCCTAGTTGTAAAAGAAGGCCGCCTGCCACCTCTTTTTTTTCGAGGAGGTAACAATAAAAACCCATTCTCGCCAGGTCCAGAGCGCATTGCATTCCAGATATCCCTGCACCAACTATAAGAATGGATTTGTTAGCCCTGGATTTTTTCATTTGTTTGTTTTTTTCCTAAATCTGGTCGGATCTATTTTCAGTTGCTCAAGTTTTCTATATAAATTTTGCCTCCTTATTCCTGCTATGGTGGCGGCAAAAGATATATTTCCCCGGGTTCTGGCAAGAAGCCTTTCTAAATACCTTTTTTCAAAAATCCGTTTGGCTTCTGTTATTGGTAGCTGATAGATTGTATCATCATATTCTTCCGGTCCAATTCTATTGTTATTAGTGTTTTCATTTCCGAGGCCGGGATCCATTTTGTCCTGTAAATATTTAGGAAGAGAAAGTGGACTTAAAACAGATCCATTTTCTACTATGATGGCCCTTTCAAGCACATGAAACAACTCTCTTACGTTTCCAGGCCAATGATAACTTTTAAAAATTCTTTTTACTCCCTTTGAAAGACCCAAGATAGTTTTTCCGTATTTCTTTGAAGTTTTTTTCAAAAAGTATTCCGAAAGGGCGAAGATATCATCGGCCCTGTCTCTTAAAGGGGGCATTTTTATTTCAAATATATTAAGGCGAAAATAAAGGTCTTCTCTGAAATTTCCCTTGTTTACCTCAGCCTTTATATTTCTATTAGATGCAGCAATAATCCTACAATTTGCTCGGCATTGCTTGGTGGATCCCACCTTAAAAAACGCTTCTTCCTGAAGCACTCTCAAAAGAGCAGTTTGTAATGCAAAAGAACCTTCAGAAATTTCATCTAAAAAAAGTGTACCCCCATGGGCCTCTTCGAAAAAGCCCTTTGTTCTTCCAGTTGCTCCTGTAAATGCACCCTTTTCATGACCGAAAAGTGCTGATTCAATTAGGGAATCAGGTATTGCCCCGCAATTGACCGGAACAAAGGGCCCTTTTCGTCTGTTGCTTTTTTCATGAATGAGCCTTGCCACAAGGTCTTTACCTGTCCCGGTTTCCCCTGTGATAAGAACCTGGACATCGATGGGGGCTACCTTTTCGATAAGGGTTTGAACCTCTTTTATTTCATTGCTTTCTCCAATTAGTCGGATCATGTGTCTAAAATTGGAGTCGATGCAACTAATGAAAAAAGTTTTTTGTCATGAAATTGGAACATAAATTGCAATTTATGCAGTAAAAAATTTCAAATTATTATTAATTAACTATGAAACAAAATTTATGAAAAAGTCAATAAGTTTTGTTTTTGGAATTGTTAAAACCTATTTCCAGGAATTCCATCATGAAAAGGAGGCAGCTTTTTTTAAAAGAAAATTGTCGGGAGGGCTTTTAAATGAAAAAGTGTAATGTTATCATGACAATTGTAGTTGGTTGTCTTTGGCTTTTATCTTCTGATCTTTCGTGGGCAGGCTTTGATAGATATATCATGCCCATGAGTAATCCGGTTTATACCACTGGAGGTGCGTTGAATAAGACCTTTGTCCGGCCAATTTTTATCTATCAAAATCTTCCTTCAAAGATAGACACGGTAGTGGATAAGGCCTTAGGTCTTGATGATTTACCGCTTGATGGACATGTCCGCGGCTTTGCATTGCAAGCGGGTGTAGCCATAAATGAGCGTTTTTCAATACTTGCCGTAAAGGATGGTTACGTAAGCTGTCGTCCTGATAACATTCTTGGCGACCACGATGGGTGGGTGGACCTTGCGGCTGGGCTACAATATTCCTTTTATTATTCACCTGAGACAGATACTTCCGTGGCAGGAAGGCTCATATTTGAGCTTCCAACAGGAAGTAATCAGGTCTTTCAGGGAAATGGTAAGGGGAATATGGCTCCTTCCATCCATTTCCTTAAGGGCATTGACAAAATAGAGCTTGCCGGCTCCCTTGGTTTTGTCATTCCCTTTGATTCATCAGAGGAAAATTATCTATTTTTTGACTCCTGGCATGCAAGCTACGAGGTCTTTCCGTGGTTTCATCCCTTAATTGAGATTAACCACTTTTATACCATAAAGGCGGGCAATCGATCCAAATATATTCGAAAACTTGTGCGTGACGAAGGGCTCGGAAATGCAATTGGGAAGAGCCTTGGAACCGGACAGGAAGATGATCTTGTTGCAAGCATAGCCACATTCAATGGCTGCGATCTCATAAACCTGGGTGGAAAATACAGCAGCGAGCATAGAAATCTGGCCACAATGGCAGTTGGCGCACGCTTTCCCATCACAAAATGGTTGAGTATCGGTTATGCATATGAATTTCATCTTACTTCAAAGGAAAACGCCCTTATCTCAGACCGCCATTATGTTGATGCGGTGATAACCATTCCATTCAGTCTGGAAAAACTATTTCGATAAGGAGGCTTACGATGTCCAGAAACATTTGTGAAAAAGAGCTGGGGCCTGGATTGACCAGGAGGGGTTTTTTAAAGGGTTGTGCCTTGGCAGCGGCAGCCCTTGGCCTTTCAGACGAGCTGATTCCAAGGCTTGTTGAGGCAGCGGCATCGTCTAAAAGGCCATCCGTGGTATGGCTTCATTTTCAGGAATGCACTGGCTGCACAGAAGGACTTTTGAGGGCATCGCATCCGGACATCGGAAGGCTCATTCTTGATATAATTTCCCTTGATTACCATGAAACAGTCCAGGCAGCAGCAGGGAACCAGGCCGAGGAGATATTAAAGGAGACAATAACCAGGGAAAAGGGGAAATTCATCTGTGTGGTTGAAGGTGCCATTCCCACAAGGGATGGCGGCATTTATTGCAAGATTGGAGGAAGGACAGCCCTTGAGATCGTAAAGGATGTTGCGCCAAAGGCGGCAGCGGTTGTTGCAATAGGGACCTGTGCCTCCTTCGGAGGAGTTCAGGCGGCCCATCCGAACCCTACCGGTGCAAAGGGGGTCGGGGAGATCCTTGGAAAACCCGTTGTAAACATACCGGGATGTCCGCCAAACCCCATAGCCTTTCTGGGCACGGTCCTTCACCTTTTGACCTTTAAGCGGCTTCCCGAGCTTGACAGGCTTGGAAGGCCCCTTTTTGCCTATGGCAGAAAGAACCATGACCAGTGTGAAAGAAGGGCACACTTTGATGAGGGGAGATTTGTGGAGCAATTCGGGGACGAAAACCACAAAAAAGGCTATTGTCTTTACAAGGTTGGCTGCAAGGGACCTGTCACCTATGCCAACTGTCCAGCCGTTAGGTTTAATGACGTGGGAGTCTGGCCGGTTGGAGCAGGTCACGGATGCATAGGCTGTACTGAGCCAGACTTTTGGGACACCTGTTCCCCATTTTATGAAAGGCTTCCTGGAATAAGGGTTCCAGGAGGAGGCGGAGTTATAACCGATGCCGATAGCGTAGGTAAAAAGATTCTTGGAATCACCGCAGTTGCCGCTGGAATCCATGCGGCAGCTGGCATTGGTAAAAGGCTTACAAAGGGTAGCAAGTAAAGGGGGGCAGAAAAATGGCACAGAAAATAACAGTAGATCCAATCACAAGGATTGAAGGTCATTTAAGGATAGATGCAGAAGTGGAGGGAAATACCATAAAAAAGGCCTGGTCATCGGGCCAGATGTGGCGTGGCATTGAGGTAATCCTGAAGGGCAGGGACCCGAGGGACGCCTGGCTTTTTACCCAGAGGATTTGCGGTGTTTGCACCACGGTTCACGCCATTGCATCTGTAAGGGCAGTGGAAAATGCCCTTCAGATGGAGATACCTTTAAACGCCCAGTATATAAGAAACCTGGTTCTTGCCATTCATGCCCTTCATGATCACATAGTGCATTTTTATGTCCTTTCTGCCTTGGACTGGGTGGATGTGGTCTCTGCCCTAAAGGCAGACATAAATGAAACAACAAAACTTGCCCAGAGTCTTTCAGATTGGCCCGGGAACAGCAAGGAAAGATTCAAGGCAGTAAAGGATAAACTAAAGGCCATTGTTGAAAGCGGACAATTAGGGCCCTTTGCAAATGCCTACTGGGGGCATCCGGCCATGATACTGCCGCCAGAGGTAAATCTCATGGCCGTATCCCACTATCTCGAAGCCCTTGATTATCAGAGAAAGGCGGATTCCGCCATAGCCATTATTGGCGGAAAGAATCCCCACATCCAGAACCTTTCCGTAGGTGGTGTGACTACTGCAATAAATCCCAATAATGAGGCAACCCTCAATATGGAAAGGCTTTACTGGATAAAGCAGCTTGTCAGCGAGGTCAGGGATTTTATCCAGAAGGTCTATCTCATAGATGTTATTGCCGTGGGCGCCCTTTACAAGGACTGGCTAAAGTATGGTTCAGGGGTAAAAAATTACCTGGCAGTTCCTGATATGCCTCTTGATACAAGAGGAACGAAGTTCGATCTTCCTGGCGGCACCATATTCAATGGCGATCTTAAAAACGCCAGAGCATTTAAGAATTTCAATGATCCGTATTTCAGGGAAAATGTGCAGGAATCCATTGCACATTCCTGGTATGATGGAAGCTGGACAAAGTCGCCCTTTGAAGAGGATACAATTCCAAAATACACGGATTTTAAGCCAGATGGAAAATATTCATGGATAAAGGCCCCAAGGTTCAAGGGTGAGCCAATGCAGGTTGGTCCCCTTGCACAGGTCTTAATTGGTTATGCCCTTGGACATGAACTTACAAAAAAATATGTGGACTTTGCCCTTAAAAAAATCAGCAAGATTGCAGGGGTAAACGTTGGCGTAGAGGCCCTTCATTCCACACCTGGAAGGCATCTTGGCCGGGCAATAAGGGCAGCCATACTCTCAGACCTTGCACTTAAGCACTGGGAGCTTCTTGTGGAAAATATTGGCCGGGGAGATCTTGAAATCTTTAATCCTCCAACCTTTCCAAAGGGGCAGCAAATGGGTTTTGGATTCCATGAAGCCCCTAGGGGCACACTCTCTCACTGGATAGTCATTGAAGACGGAAGGATCAAGAATTATCAATGCGTTGTGCCATCCACCTGGAATGCAGGTCCAAGGGACGGAAAGGGCAAACCTGGGCCCTATGAGGCTGCTCTTGTGGGAAATCCTGTTGCAATCCCTGAAAAGCCCCTGGAGGTTTTGAGGACTGTTCACTCCTTTGACCCGTGCATTGCATGTGCTGTCCATTGCCTTGATCCAGAAGGGAAGGAGTTTTCCAGGGTAAAGGTCTTATAAAAGGAGGTCTGCCATGTATGAAAAGCACCTTGCGTGGGGAGTCTTATTCAGGATATTTCACTGGGCCTTTGCCCTTTCCATAGTCTTTTTGGTGGTAACAGGGCTTTATATCCACTCTCCCTGGACAAACAGCGTGATTGAAGGAAGCAGAAGCTTTCCCATGGCCGAGATGCGCCATGTACATTTTATTGCTGCATACTGCTTTATGGGTGCTGTTTTTTTAAGGATATACCTTTGGTTTTTTGGAAACAGGCAGGAAAAGTTCTGGGATAGCGCCCCGGTTACAGGCAGGAATATAAGGAATCTATTTTCCACCGTAACCTATTATCTGTATATAAAGGATGAACACGAGCCCCGTCTTGGCCACAATTGTTTGGCAGGAACAGTTTATATTGTGACCATTGTTATTGCCTTTTTTCAGATACTTTCAGGGCTCTATCTCCTTTTCCCTGAAAGCACGTTTTGGCAGGGGGTGGGCCTTTCAATATTTGGCACACAGCAAGAGGCAAGGTTTTATCACTTTTTGACCATGTGGTATTTTCTGATATTTGTCCTTGTCCATCTCTATATTCTCATCTGGAATGACATTAGGGATCCGGAGGGGCTTATATCTTCCATCTTTTGCGGTAAAAAGTTCTTTGAAAAGGGCGCACTGGACAACAAATAGGTGGCCCACTTTCTGGAGAAAATGGGATTGCCAGAGCCTGAACCGGTTTTAAAGACATTCGAGATAAAGGTTCGAGGCATAGTCCAGGGGGTGGGCTTCAGGCCCTTTATCTATCGCCTTGCAAAAAGGTTTGGACTTACCGGTTTTGTTTCAAATACAGAGGAGGGCGTGCTCATCAAGGCCTCAGGGGATTTAAATTCCCTGGAGGGCTTTTTGGCATCCATAAGGAATGAGGCCCCACCACTTTCCCGGATTCTTGATATCCAAAAAAGGGAGCTGGAATTTGAGGCCTTCGATTCCTTTAAGGTGGTGTCAAGCTCAAAGTCAGGGAAGGTATCGACCCAGATACCACCTGACATAGCTACATGCAGGGAGTGCCTTGATGACATTCTTGAAAGGGATAACAGGCGTTACCACTACCCCTTTACCAACTGCACAAATTGCGGGCCCCGTTATACAATAATCGAGTCCCTTCCCTACGACAGGCCAAAGACCTCCATGAAGGTCTTCAGGATGTGCCCTGAATGTCAAAGGGAATACAATGACCCGGAAAACCGGCGTTTTCATGCCCAGCCGAATGCTTGCCCCACGTGTGGCCCAAGGCTCATTTACAAGGAAGGCGAAAAAAAAGACCCTCAAAGGCCCCTGGAGGCCGCTGCAAAGGCCCTAAGGGATGGGAAAATCATTGCAATAAAGGGGCTTGGAGGTTTTCATATTGCGGTAAGTGCCTGTCATGACAAAGGGATTTCCATTTTAAGAAAGAGAAAACACCGTCCCTTTAAGCCCTTTGCCCTAATGGTAAAGGATATCGAGACAGCCAAAAGGATTTGCCATGTGGATGACGGCTCAATGGCCCTTTTGACCTCACAGATGGCACCGATAGTCCTTATGCCCAAAAGGGAAAACGGGATTTCAAGGCTTGTTTCTCCAAATCTCTTTGAACTTGGCATAATGCTTCCCTACACCCCGCTTCACTATCTTCTTTTTATGACAGATCCTTGTCCGGACTGTCTCATAATGACAAGCGGGAATTTTTCTGGAGAGCCCCTTTGCACCAAAAATGAAGAGGCACTTTCAAGGCTTTCCGAGTTTTGTGACGGTTTCTTGCTGCACAACAGGGAAATCTATACAGGGGTTGACGATTCGGTAATCAGAACTTCCGGTGACAAGTCCATTTTTATTAGAAGGTCCCGTGGATATGCCCCTTCCCCGATTCCAATAAAGACCACTTGCAAAAGGGATATCTTGGCCACTGGAGCAGAGCTTAAAAACACCTTTTGTCTCTATAAAGATGGACTTTCATATTTGAGCCAACATATCGGGGACTTAAAAAATGCGCCAACCCTTAGTTTCTTTAAAAGAAACATCAAACATCTTGAGACACTTCTTGAAATCACGCCTGAAATTTGTGTTCACGATTTTCACCCCGACTATTTGAGCAGCCGTTATGCACGGGAAAGAGGGCTAAAATTAATAGGGGTTCAGCACCACTTTGCCCATGCAGCCTCTGTAATGGCAGAACATGGGGACAGAGGCCCTTCCCTGGCCATTGTCCTTGACGGGGCAGGCCTTGGCACAGACGGGACAATCTGGGGAGGAGAGATACTTTTTTGTAATGGAGCAAGCTTTAAAAGGATTTCCAGTCTTAGGCCCTTCAGGCTTCCTGGCGGGGACATGGCCTCAAGGAAGCCCTGGCGTTCACTTCTTGCAATTTTGACCGAGATGGGGCTAAATGAAGGAATACCTCGCTCAGTTGACCTGGTAAAAGTAGCTTTTGTAAAAGAGATGATTGAAAAGGGCATAAATTGTCCTGTTACCACAAGTTGTGGAAGGCTCTTTGATGCCGTAAGTTCACTTTTGGACACCTGCCATGTAAATACCTACGAGGCTCAGGCGGCAATGGAGCTTGAGGCCCTTTGTCTTTCATATCTATCTGGAAGAAATATAGTGGACACAAGGGCATTTAAAGAGGCGCAAAAGATGGATTTTCTTAAAAAAGGTTCCTTGTTAGATATGGAAATAGACTGGCAACCGGTAATAGAGCTGCTTTTAAAAAGAAAAGGCGAGGGCAGGTCTTATCTTTCAGCCCTTTTCCATGCCTTTTTGATTTCAGGTTTTTCAAGGGCAGCCCTTTATTTTTGTGAAAAATTCGGTGTTGATAAAGTGCTTTTAGGGGGTGGCTCCCTTCAAAACAGGGTCCTTTTAGATGGATTTTGCCGCTTTTTTGAAGATAAGAACATCAACTGTCTTTTTAACAGAAGTGTTCCTTCAAATGACGGAGGTATCTCCCTAGGACAGGCCTATATCGCCTGCCTTTTAAGCGAGGAGTGACGGATCATGTGCCTTGCCATACCAATGAAGGTTTTGGAGGTTAAGGGAGAAGAAGGGGATTTTTTAAACCCACCTCTGGCCGTTGTTGAGGCAAGTGGCCTTAAAAAGGAGGTAAGGCTTGATATTGTGGATAGATTTCCCTCAGAAGGGGATTTTTTGATAGTTCACGCAGGTTTTGCAATACACACCCTCAGCGAGGCCGAGGCCAAAGAAAGCCTTAAGGCCCTTGAAGAGATGGCAAAAGGTGTTTGAAATAGATTCAGGATTCAAGGACAAGGAGCTTTCAAGGGCCCTTTTAAGGGGGATAGAAAAGGAGTTTAAGTCCCCAGTCAGGTTTATGGAGGTGTGCGGCACCCACACCATGTCTATATTTAGATATGGGATAAGGGGGCTTTTGCCAGAAGGGCTCTTCCTTGTCTCTGGCCCAGGATGCCCGGTCTGCGTGACAAGCCAGGGAGATATTGATCTCATCATTGAGCTATCAAAGGAGCCTGAGATAATCATTTCAACCTTTGGTGACCTTTTAAGGGTCCCTGGCTCAAGGGGAAGTCTCATGGATGAAAGGGCAAGGGGCTCGCAGGTAAACGTGGTCTATTCCCCTTCAGAATCCCTTGAAATTTGCAAGAAAACTCCGGAAAAGGAAGTGGTCTTTATTGCCATTGGTTTTGAAACTACTGTTCCAACAGTTGCGGCAACCATCCTTGAGGCACGGGCCAAGGGCATAAAAAATTTTTCCATCCTTTGCCTTCATAAGACAATGCCAGAGGCACTAAGGACCCTTCTGGAAGACGAGGAATTGGGGGTTAATGGTCTTCTCGCTCCGGGGCATGTAAGCGCAATCATCGGGGCAAGGCCCTACAGGATGCTTTCAAGGGAATTCAATATGCCAATTGTTATAGCAGGCTTTGAGCCCGCGGATATCCTTCAGGGCATCCTGCTCCTTTTAAGGCAATTAAATGATGGCAGGGCAGATGTCCAAAACGGTTATAAAAGGGCAGTCCCGGAAGAGGGCAATCTTCGGGCCCTTTCTCTTATAAAGGAGGTCTTTGAGCCTTGTGAAAGCACCTGGAGGGGGCTTGGGAAGATAGAAGGAAGCGGTCTCAGGCTTAAAGAGGAATACGGGGAGTTTGATGCAATGAAAAGATTTGGTCTTTCTCCCAATCCATCCAGGGAGCCAAAGGCTTGCCTGTGTGGTGAGATTATAAAGGCAAAGGCAACGCCCCTTGAATGCCCTCTTTTTAAAAGGGCCTGTACGCCCCTAAGTCCTGTTGGCCCTTGCATGGTTTCCAGCGAAGGCACATGCTCTGCCTTTTATAAGTATGGCCTTTTATAGGAATGGAAGGTAATGAAAGATAAAACCATACACATTGACCACGGAAGCGGAGGGCTTGCCACCAAGAAACTGATTGAGGAGGTCTTTTTAAAAAGGCTATCCAACAAAAGGCTGGAGCGTCTTGAAGATAGCGCCATTCTTGACATTAGTTCAAATCAGCTTGCCTTCACTACGGACAGTTTCGTGGTTGACCCGATATTTTTTACGGGCGGAGACATCGGAAGCCTCTCAATACATGGCACTGTCAATGACCTTGCCATGCAGGGGGCCCGTCCCGTGGCCCTTAGCCTTGGGCTTATCCTTGAAGAGGGGCTTTTGATAGATGAGCTTGAAAGGGTGGCAGAGTCTATAAAAGATGCCCTTTTAGAGGCAAAGGTGGAGGTGGTTACTGCCGATACCAAGGTGGTTCAAAGGGGAAAGGCAGACAGGATTTTCATAAATACCTCAGGGGTTGGAATTCCCTATGAACCCAGGCTTTTTCTTTCGTCAGAAAGGGTTGAAGAGGGTGACGTGATTATTGTTTCAGGAAGTATCGGAGATCACGGTGCAACAATTCTTCTTGAAAGATCAGGCTTTAAGATGGATGTTTCCATAGGCTCTGATTCCTGCCCCCTAAATGGCCTGGTGGAGACGGTTATCAAGGGGGTTGGGGAGGACTTTAATAAGCTTAAGGTCTTTAGAGATCCAACTCGCGGGGGGCTTGCAACCGTATTAAACGAGATTGCCCAGGCCTCAAACTGCAATATGATTTTATACGAGGATGATATCCCAGTGAAGGAAGAGGTAAGGGGTGTTTGCGAGATTCTGGGCCTTGATCCCCTGTATCTGGCCAATGAAGGAAAGATGGTCCTTATTTGTAAGGAATCAATAAAGGAAAAGGTCCTTGGCCTCATGAAGTCCCATCTCTACGGGAGGGATTCCAGGATAATCGGGAAGGTCGAAAGAAATGTAAAGGATGAGTCCCCCATAGTTACTCTTAAGACAACCATAGGCGGAGAAAGGATAGTATCCATCCTTTCCGGCCAGCCGCTTCCAAGGATTTGCTGACATGAAAAATATGGCAATAATTGGAATAGGAAACCTCCTTATGACAGATGAGGGTTTTGGGGTGCATGTGATAAGATTCCTTGAAAGAAATTTCATGTTTCCTCCAAACTGCTCCCTGGTTGATGCAGGCACGGCCGGTATTTACCTGGCACCCTATTTTGAAAGGGCCGACCAGGCCTTTGTCATTGATATTCTTGATAAAGAAGATGAGGAGCCGGGCACCATTTTTAGATTCTCCCATGAAGATATGACTGGAAGGGCGATTCAGACAAGTATGTCGCCCCACCAGCTCGGGGTTTTGGAGATACTTGAAATTTGCAGGCTGAGGGAAAGGCTTCCCGACAGGATAGATTTTTTCTGTGTGGTGCCAAAACGGATAGGGCAGGGGGTTGAACTAAGCCCTGAGTTGAAAGGGATTGTCCCAAAGGTGGCTGAAAAGATTGTTTCAGAGCTTAAAAGGGAAGGAATAGAAGTAAAAGGTGCATGAATTTTCTCTTGTTCAGGGTCTTTTTAAAAGGGCAGGGGAGATTGCCGCTAAAAAGGGTGCAAGGAGGGTTTTAAAGATCACCATGGAAATAGGGCCATTTTCAGGCGTTGTGATAGACTCCTTTGTCTTTGCCTTCGATGTTTTAAAAAAGGACTTTGAGCCTTTTTGCAACTGTGAGCTGGAAATAAGACAGTCAAGGCCCAGTTTTTACTGCCCAAGATGCAAAAAAGAGGTGGATATTTCCGGTATTGATGAAAATGATGGGAATGTCTTCGATGGTCTTTCGCCATTCATGGCAAGGACATGTCCCTTATGCAAGGAGGCCCTTTTGAGCCCGCGGGGCTCTGACGAAATCTTAATATTACAAATGGAGATGGAATGATGTGTGATACATGCGGATGCGGCATTACCAGTCAAAAAAGGGAGGTTGTTTCCTTAAACGAAAGCCTTTTAAGGGAAAATGAAAGGATAGCCCAAAAAAACCTTGAGCATTTCAATAATCTTAGGGCCCTGGCCCTAAATCTTATTAGCAGCCCAGGGGCCGGAAAGACCACCCTTCTTGAAAAGACCTTTGATTATATGCCAAAGGGGCTTAAATTTGCGGTAATTGAGGGGGATATTGAAACCGAAAGGGATGCCGAAAGGATAAGAGAAAAGGGTGTCCATGCCATCCAGATAACAACAGGAGGCGCCTGCCACCTGGATGCAAATCTCATCCATAGTGCCATCCACAGCCTTTCCCACAAATTTAAAGAGGATGGCCTTGATATGGTCTTTATTGAAAATGTGGGAAATCTCGTGTGCCCAGCCACCTTTTATCTTGGGGAACATAAGCGTGTGGTGATGCTTTCTGTCCCTGAAGGTTCTGACAAGCCTGCCAAATATCCAAAGGCCTTTTTGACCTCTGACATCTTTGTCATAACAAAGGTTGATCTTTTGCCCTATTTTGATTTTTCCATGGAAGAGGCAAGGGAACTTGCCCTCTCTATCAATCCAAATCTTAAAATTTTTGAGCTTTCTGCAATTTCAGGAAAGGGCATGAAGGAGTGGATAGATTTCCTTTTAGGACTTTTAGAAAAAGGGAAGGATTAAAGTAAAATCTTCTTGCCCAACCCCGGTTTTGCAAATTAATTATAGGACCAAAACCAGGAGTCTTTCATCATGGCCTATAAGGATCTTCAGGATTTTGTAAAGCATCTGGAAAAGCTGGGGGAGCTTGCCCGAATAAAGGAGCCGGTAAGCCCTGAGCTTGAAATAACCGAGATTACGGACAGAGTTTGTAAGCTCTACGGTCCTGCCCTTTTTTTCGAAAACGTCAAGGGCTATAAGATGCCTGTATTGATGAATGCCTTTGGCTCCTTTAAGAGGATGTCCCTTGCACTGGAAGTTCCAAATCTTGACAGCCTCGGGGAGGAGATACTTGATTTTATCGAGGCAGAGGCCCCTGATACCCTTATAAAGAAGCTTAAAATCATTCCCAAGATAAAACGCATGGCCAATGCCATGCCAAAGATGGTAAAAAAGGCCCCGTGCCAGGAGGTGATACTAAAGGGGGAAGATGTTGATCTTGGCCTTCTTCCAGTGCTAAAGTGCTGGCCAGATGACGGTGGCCCATTTATTACCCTTCCCGTGGTATTTACAAGGCATCCTGAAACAGGTGTAAGAAATGTTGGCATGTACAGGATGCAGGTCTTTGATAAAAGGACCACTGGAATGCACTGGCACACCCACAAGGGAGGGGCTCACCACTACAGGGTTTCCGAAAGGCTCAACAGGCCCCTTGAAGTGGCAGTTGCCATTGGGCCTGACCCTGCCATGACCTATGCTGCAACCGCCCCCCTTCCTGATGATATCGACGAGGTCCTCTTTGCAGGTTTTTTAAGGGAGGCGCCTGTTGAGCTTGTAAAGTGCATAACCGTTGACCTTGAGGTTCCGGCCTCATCCCAAATTGTCCTTGAAGGCTATGTAAAGCCTGGGGAAAGGCGTATAGAGGGCCCCTTTGGGGATCATACAGGCTACTATTCCCTTGAAGATGAATATCCTGTCTTCCACGTTACCTGTATCACCATGAGGAAGGACCCAATTTATCCGGCAACCATTGTGGGCCAGCCTCCACAGGAAGACTGTTACATGGCAAAGGCCACGGAAAGGCTATTTCTCCCCATGATAAAAAAGACCCTTCCGGAAATAGTTGACATGAACCTTCCAATGGAAGGTGTCTTTCATAACCTTGCCTTTGTTTCCATTGACAAGAGGTATCCGGGACACGCCAGAAAGGTCATGAATGCACTCTGGGGCCTTGGGCAGATGATGTTTTGTAAGATAATCTGCATCTTTGACAAGGAAGTGGATGTTCAGGACCTTGGTCAGGTCCTCTGGCGCCTTGGAAACAATGTGGATCCAAGGCGGGACATAGTATTCACAGACGGGCCTGTGGATGCCCTCGACCATGCAGCCCCGTTGCCCCACTATGGAAGCAAGATGGGGATTGATTGCACAAGGAAGTGGAAAGAGGAGGGCTTTGAGCGAAACTGGCCGGATACAATAGAGATGTCAGAAGATGTAAAGAAAAAGATCGATGAGATCTGGCCAAGGCTAGGCCTTGATAAGTTCATAAAAAAGGGCTGAAAGTGGTAAAAAAAATCCTTTTGGCCATAACCGGGGCAAGCGGCTCCATCTATTCTTACGAATTTTGCAAGATTTTGCGGGAAAAGGGTATAGAAGTCCACCTTATCTTTTCTGAAACAGGGCATCAAGTCTCTTTGTATGAGCTTGGCCAAGGGACAGTGACTGAGTTGAAGGAGATGGCTCAAAAGATTTATGACGTCAATAGCTTCTGGGAAGGGCCTGCAAGCGGCTCAAACGCCCTTGATGCCATGGTCATCATGCCTTGCACCATGGGCACCCTTGGTGCCATAGCAAATGGCATAAGCCAGAATCTCATTCATAGGGCTGCAGATTGCTTTTTAAAGGAGGGAAGGCCCCTTTTGCTGGCAGTTCGTGAAACCCCTTTAAATGAAATACACCTTGAAAATATGCTGAAACTTAAAAGGGTAGGGGCCATTATCTTTCCTGCCATGCCTTCCTTTTACACCCGCCCGAAGGATCTGTCAGAAATGGCGCACTTTTTTTCCGGGCGGGTGGCTAGATACCTTGGAATAGAGGTGGAGGATATCCCTTCCTGGAAGGGCTAAAGGGCCTTAATCAGCTCAAAAAGGGTTTTTACCCCAAAGCCCTTTGCCCCTTTTCCGAGAAACCCAAGTGGCTCTTCCTTCACACTTGGCCCTGCAATGTCAATGTGTGCCCATGGGATATCTTCATCCACAAAGTTTTTTAGAAAAAGTGCTGCTGTTATGGCTCCACCCCAGCGGCTTCCGATGTTTTTGAGATCCGCAATCTCAGCCTTTAGCTGTTCCATGTAGGGCATGTGAAGGGGAAGGGGCCAAAGATACTCTTCCGCCCTTTTAGCTGCCTCCTGAATTTTGGAAGAAAGCCCTTCATCCCTTGAAAAAAGCCCTGCAATATCTTCTCCAAGGGCCACAACACATGCCCCTGTTAAAGTGGCAGCATCAATTATAAAGTCTGGCCTTTTTTCTGAGGCAAGGGTGAGGGCATCACCAAGGATTAGTCTTCCTTCCGCATCCGTATTGTCAACCTGGACGGTCTTGCCATTTCTCATCTTGATAATGTCCTGGGTGTGAAATGAACTCGAAGAAATGTCATTTTCAACAAGAGGCGTAAGAACAAGGATGTGATACGGGAGCTTAAGTTCTGCAATGGCGCAGGCAGCGGAAAAGGTCATGGCAGCCCCTCCCATATCATATTTCATGCCCATCTGGCTCTTTGGAGGCTTTAGGCAATAGCCGCCAGTATCCATGGTCACCCCTTTGCCCACAAAGGCCAAAAATGCCTTTGGCTTTCTAGGTTTATATTCTCCAATAACAAGCCTTGGCTTTTTAGAAGCGCCCTTTCCAACAGCAAGTATTCCACCACACTTTTCCTTTAAAAGCCTTTTTTCATCCCATACAGTTATCTTAAGTCCTGCCCTTTTGCCTTCCTTTTTAAAGATTTCTGCCAGCGACTCTGGATGCACTTCATTTGGTGGCTCATTTAGGATATCCCTTGCAAAATTTACCCATGAAAAAAGTACCTTTCTTTCTTCAAGAATCTCCTTTAGTTTCTTGGTCATGGTCCCGTCATACACTGCAATAACCATTGGGGGCTCCCACTTGTTCTCAAGGTATTTGTCAAATTTATAGCCACCAAGTATTGCCCCCTCCTGGGCTGTTTTTAAAAAATCCTGGTATTCCTTTTTAATAAAGACGACAACCCTTTTTAGCCCCTCGTCCTTGGCCTGAGAGATTGCACTTGAAATGGATTTTTTCATGACCTCCCTTGGAGATAGATTTTTGTCATCAAGCCTTACCGCCTTTGAGATAAAGGGCTTTCCATCAAGGATTCCGCAAAAGGCAGTCTTTGACTTTCCCTGTTCTGAAGAGGGCTCAATATCTTTAAGCTCCTGGGGGAGTTTTTCCTTGTCAAAAATGGGGGTCTTTTCATCCAAAAAGAAAAAAAGAATAAGATCTTCTTCCGGTTTGTAGGCCTTTTCTATGAAAAAATCGCAATTTGCCATTATTTTCCTCCTTACATGTTTTCAAGCATCTTTTTTATGTGCTCATGGGTGATCTTAGTAATCTCGGAGCGATTTAATTTCCCGTCTTTAGAGTCGCAATAAATCGGTTTCCCAATTTGGACCTTAACTTCTCCGGGGCGAGCAAAAATCTTCCCCTTTGGAAGGATGTTGTGACTTCCCTTTATGGCAACAGGCACAACTGGCCTTTGGGATTTTATGGCAAGCATAAAACCTCCTTCTTTAAAGGGCTGAAGATTGCCATCGACACTCCTTGTTCCTTCCGGAAATATCACAATAGAAGCCCCCTTTTTAAGCCTTTGTGCTGCCTCCTTCATGCTTTTTACTGCGGCCCTGCTGTTTTTTCTATCAATGGGAATGTAACCAGCCTTTCTCATGGCAAAACCCAAAAGTGGAACCTTAAAAAGCTCCTTTTTTACTAGGAACCTGAATTCCACAGGAAGCGCCTTGTAGAGTATGGGAATATCCATCTGGCTTGCATGGTTGGATGCAAAGATTACAGGACAGTCCTTTGTGAAGCTAATGTCCCCCCTGACTTTCAAGCTGACTCCTGCAGAAAATAGCACCAGAGTTGCCCAAAGCCTTGCAATCTTATGGGCCAAGGATTGATTCCCTGTTACGGTCACAAGGAAAATTGCAATCGGCGCACAGAAAATAAATGAAAGCGGGAAAAACCAGGGGAATATGAGGGCAACAAGTATTCTTTTCATTGTGATTTTATCAGTAATTTGAATAGATTTGTAATTTTTATAAAGAAGTATTTTATGTGAAATTCGTAATGTAATCAATTTAAAAAAACGGCCCAACGCCTCGTGTTTAAATAATATAAAAATTTATGAAGTAATTATATAGAACGCTATTATTGTTTTTGTTTGTTCTATCTAAAATTATCCTTTGTAATTTTGAATTTTTTTAGTGAATAGTTATTCATTTTATGTTAAAGAAAGTACAAGCCCTAAAGCTTATTTTTTAAATCTGGATGGGCTTGCTTTTTTTTGCAATATGCGTTTAAAATCGCATGCTGATGAAAAATTAACTCCCCAAGGAGGATGTAACAGTGAAAGAGAATAGGTCCACTAAACCAAATTACGTTACAGATGAGGAGAGAAGAGAGTTTCTGAAGTTGGGCCTCAAGATAACAGGGGTGCTTGCTGGTGGGACAATTCTTTCTGTGGTCCCTCTTCCAGATGAAGAAGCTAAAGCCCTTGTAGAGCTTGAGGGTTATGAAAAGACTTCTTACAAGCCTCACTATGTAATGGTGATCAGGCAAAATCATTGTGTGGATTGTGAAAAATGTAAAGAGGCTTGTAAAAAGACCAACCATGTTCCTGATTATGGTTACAGGACTACAATTTTGGAAAAGACTGCAGAAGACGACGAGGGGAAAAAGTTTCCTATCTTTATGCCCGTTCTTTGTAACCATTGTCTTAATCCTCCATGTGTCAGGGTTTGCCCAACAAAGGCGACCTATAAGGATCCCAAGACAGGTATTGTCATGATGCACTATTACAAATGCATTGGCTGTAAGACATGTATGGCTGCCTGTCCTTATAATGCCAGGTATTTCAATGAGGAAAAACGTGCTATCGACAAATGTAATTTCTGCTGGGATACAAGGCTTTCAAAGGGTGAAAAATTAACTGCCTGTGCAGCAGCCTGTCCTGCACACGTAAGGGTCTTTGGAGATTTTTCGGACAGGAACAGCGAGGTATGGAAGCTGGTCCATCAGCCTGATAAGGCCGTGTGGGTCCTTAGGCCTGAAACTGGCGCAAAGCCATGTAT
>JALXCD010000153.1 GCA_026991135.1 Deltaproteobacteria bacterium
AACAAAAACTTCCCCCAAAAACAAAAAGTCCTTATCTAGATTCCAAATCTACACAAAATATCTATTGAGAAGAATGCCTATGACAAAATTTGTCATAAAACAGGTATTGAAACAAAAGTTTGTCATCGCTCTTACATATTTTCTGTCCGTCTCTGTTCAAAATCTTACTTTTGAAAATGCACTTCCTTTTCTTGAGCCTTGACATTTATGCCTTTTAGGTGAAAATTCATTCATTTTTATGTTATGAATTAAAAAGTCTTTCCATAAGGGGGAGAAATGAAAAGATATATCATGGCACCAGGGCCAGTAGCAGTGGATCCACATGTTTTGTCAGTAATGTCTGAACCGTTGATTCATCACAGATCGCCGCAGTTTTCAAAGATACTGACCGAGGTAAGAAAAGATCTGAAATTTTTATACCAGACCAATAACGAATGTCTCATCCTGACATCTTCTGGCACTGGTGGCATGGAGGCCTGCGTTTCCAATCTTTTATCTCCAGGGGACAAGGCCATTTGTGTAGTGGCCGGAAAGTTTGGAGAACGGTGGTCTGAGCTCTGTCAGAGTTTTGGAGTTAAAAATATAGACATTAATATTGAATGGGGACAGGCGGTAAAACCTGAACAAGTAGAGGATGCCCTTAAAGCTCACCCAGATGCCAAAGCCGTATTTGTCCAGGCCCATGAAACTTCTACTGGCGTTCAGCATCCCATTAAGGAAATTGGGGAAATTGTCAAAAAACGGGAAAATACTGTCCTCGTGGTAGATGCCATAAGCGCCATGGGGGTCTATGACATAAAGACTGACGAATGGGGCCTTGATGTAGTTGTTACAGGCTCTCAAAAATCCCTTTCCCTCCCTCCAGGGCTATCAATAGTCAGCGTAAGCGATAAGGCATGGGAATTTGTTAAAAGGGCGAAGTCTCCGAAATATTACTTTAATTTCTTAAAGGAAAAGAAGGCTGTTGAAAGGGAAACCACTGCCTATACTCCTGCAGTTTCTTTGATAATTGGACTTAGAGAGGTGCTCAAGCAATTCAGGGAAATGGGGCTAAAAAGGCTTTTTGATCACCATAAGAGACTGTCTGAGGCCACAAAAAAGGCTGTCAGTGCCATGGGGCTAAATCAGTTTCCAAAGGTACCTTCTCATGCAATCACTGTTATTGAGGCACCTCAAGGCATTAACGGTCAGGATGTGGTAAAAATTCTTAGAGAGGATTATGGTATCACCATAGCCGGAGGCCAGGCACAGCTTAAGGGAAAAATCTTCAGAATTTCCCATTATGGACACCTTTGCCAATGGGACATGATAATTGCCATAGCCGCAATTGAACAGGCCTTAAACAGGCTGGGGTATCAAGTAGAATATGGAAAGGGTGTTTCGGCCGCCCAGAAATACTTTGCTCAAAATCCATAAACCCAAAAAAACAGACAGTAATTTGAAAAGGAAAAAGATTATGAAGGTATTAATTACAAATCCAATAGCAAAAGAAGGAATTGAAATACTAAAAGAGGCAGGGCTTGAGGTAGAAGAAAAACTCGGGCTTTCTCCTGATGAACTAAAAGAGGCCATAAAGGGTGTTGACGCCCTTGTCATCCGAAGCAGCACCAAGGTTACAGCGGATCTTCTGGAACATGCAGACAGGCTCAAGGTGGTTGGAAGGGCTGGAACGGGCCTTGACAATGTGGATATCCCTGCATGTAACAAGAAGGGTGTGGTGGTAATGAATACACCCGGAGGAAATACCAACTCTGCTGCTGAACACACAATCGCAATGATGATGGCCCTTTCCCGCCACATCCCCCAGGCCACAGCATCAATGAAGGCTGGGAAATGGGAAAAGAAAAAATTCATGGGCCAGGAAGTGGCTGGAAAGACCCTCGGTATTATTGGAAGTGGGCGCATCGGCGGCATTGTTGCCAAGCTTGCCAAGGGTCTTAAAATGAAGGTAGTAGCCTATGACCCTTATATGAACCCCGAAATGGCTGAAAAGCTTGGAATTGAGCTTGTAGAGCTTGATGAACTCCTTTCAAGGGCAGACTATGTTTCTGTCCACACTCCCCTTACAGACGAAACTAGGGGAATGCTCAATAAAGAGCTTTTTGACAAGATGAAGGATGGGGCAATGGTCCTCAACTGCGCAAGGGGAGGGATTGTAAATGAAAAGGATCTTTATGATGCCCTCACCTCTGGAAAACTCAAGGGTGCTGCCCTTGATGTCTTTGAGGTGGAACCAACCACCCTTGAAAACCCACTTCTTAGCCTTGATAACTTCATATGCACTCCTCATCTTGGGGCTTCTACAAAAGAGGCCCAAGAAAATGTTGCCGTGGCAGTGGCCCGACAAATTGCAGATTTTCTTATAAAGGGCGAGGTGAGAAATGCAGTAAATGTTCCGTCTGTTAGCGGGGAAGCCTTAAAGGTCCTTGGGCCGGTACTAAACTTAGCAGAAAAGATGGGGGCCTTTGTCGCCCAAGTAATTGACGGCGCTCTTAAGTCAGTGGAGATTTCCTATCAGGGGGACCTTTCTGACATTGATACAGCCCCTGTTACTGTAACAATATTAAAAAGTCTTCTTGCCCCTGTCTTAAGAGAAGATGTCAATTTTGTCAATGCACCTATTATTGCCAAAGAAAGAGGAATAAAGGTAATTGAGTCTAAAAGTGAGACCTGTGAAAACTTCAACAATCTTCTTCAGATAAAGGTTTCTACTTCAAGCGGGGAAGAATTGATTGAAGGAACCATTTTCGGTAAAACCAAACCGAGGCTGGTTAGAATAAATGACTTCACCCTTGAAGCAGTACCTGAAGGGCACATGCTTCTTATCTATAATGAAGACAGACCGGGTGTCATTGGAAGGATTGGTCTTACCTTGGGAGAGGCAGGAATTAATATTGCCAGGATGCAGGTCGGTCAAGACCCGGGACATCACAGGAATGTGATTCTTCTTACCACTGATGAAAAGGCATCCCAGGAAGTCCTTGAAAGACTGGGGCAGCAAGATGGCGTCACCAAGGTCATGCCTGTAGAATTATAATCAAAAGAAAAATCCCAAAAGATAAAGGGCCTCTAAACCAGAGGCCCTTTTTTCGCGCAAAAATTAAAGTTCATTATTTGAGGATTGGCCTAGCATTAACGGGTTGTATTGGCCTGTTGTTTGGATGTCCCATAACCTTGGCAAACTTTTCCACCTGTTCCTTTGAGACAGTCACCGTCTTTTTAAGAACAAACCATCTTACTCCCTCTGAACAGGGTGGAGTGGTTAATGAACCATTAAATCTATAATAATCTCTGTCATTAGGTAGCAAAGAATAGGGGCTGAAATCTGAAGAAATACTATTTTTATTTCCCGATTTTTCAGGCATCTTTGCCCAAATCTTTTCAATTATCGAATTTTTATCTCCATATTCAAACATCAGAGCCACAACTGCAAGGTTTCCGTCTTCATCTGCATGAACAAAGTGGGCCTCCATTGGAAAAGATTTTCCATTTATCAAATTTTCACTCGGAGTATGAAAATGAAACTGAATGAGATTAAAGACCCTTCCATCTATTTCAATGGAGCTTCCCTTTTCACAATTTACCTGAATGGAATGACCATTATTGATTACCTCATGCCATTTGCCAGAATCGATGTATTTTATAGGTGCGAGCTCTGCCTCGATAAAACCAGTAAGATCAATTGGAGATTGGTTTTTACCTTTTGAACACATCTCGTAAGCAGGATCAAGAGAACCCCAAAATTCAGGTGCAACATCCCCTTCGTATCCCCAGTGAACACCATGTCCACTGCCAAATGCCACACCTGCTGACAGAATGACACCGGAAGCCAATGAAGCAATAAATTTTTTCATTTAATAATACCTCCTCTTTTTTCTTGATGTTTAATTTTGCCCAATTAAGTTAATTAAACTCCTTTAAAAGTCAAAGGCTAGAAATTCTAGTAATAATAAATGGCGGATGCTAATGGATTATGAAAAAGGACTAAAAGGCAATCTCTTGGTAAATACAGGAATTTTGATTGATCCACTGGAAAACTCCCAGATAAAGGCCTGGGCGCTCTTTTTAAAAGATTTTTTAAAAAAGGAGTTATCAAGCCTATTTCCACAATTTACCTGGGAATTTAGCCTCCTTGAACGACATGATTTTCCTAAGGCCCTGCCTAAAGATCCGTTGTCACTCTTGGAATTTGGCTCTGATATAAAAATAGAAAACAATTATGATTTTCTTCTTATTTTAACAGCCTTGCCCCTAAAAGCTAGGTTTTCCCAGGGTATAAGTGCAGTTCCATCATCCATGCTTGAGACAGCGGTAATAAGTCTTTCCAAAATTATGGAGTGCGACAAAGAAGAGGTTAAAAAAATCAGTGTCACAAATCTCATTAAACATACTCTGGGGCATCTCTGGGGACTTGATCATAATGATTCATCTGTTATGAAACCCAGAAAATCCTGGTGCCATGAAAGACCTCTTGACTGGACTCCAGAAGAAAAAACACATATTGCAAACTTTTTAAATAGTGTCGCAGATCCAAGGATAGAGGAGACAGTTGTCACAAAGAACACCTTTTTATTTTATCTTCGTGTCTTAATTAAGGAAGGACCATCTATTTTAAGAGAAATAATCTTTTTTAGATCCTGGAGGATGTTTTTAAATCTTGGCCGTTTCACGGCAGCTACTGCAGTCTCAATTATTTTTTTATTCTTAAGTGCTGAGGCATGGGAAATGGGAGCTGCAATCCAGTCAAAATGGCTTGATCTTATACTTTTCCTGGTGATAATTGCATCTACCCTGTCACTATACTTTGGACAAAATCTTCAAGGAATAGGAAAATCTGACAAGATGAAGGAACAGGCCGTTAGGTCGCGTATAATACTTTTTGGGACCCTTTTTATAGGCCTTGCTTCCTTCTGGCTAAATCTTCTTCTTATATCATTTATAATTATAAATCTTTTACCTCAAAAGGTCATAGTAGGATGGGCTGGACTTGGAGGTAACACTCTTCCAGTCTTTCACTTTTCAAAGCTCATGGCCACCTTTGGAATTCTGGCATCATCAGTAGGCGGAAATCTTGAAGAAGAGCAAGATATCAAAGCAGTATTGATCTATACAGAAGAAACCTAACCATTTCTTTCAAATGGGAATAAAAAGACCTTCAACATTTCAAAAAGTTATCAACCTCACTTTAATAATAGTTATAATTTTAAGCTCTATCTGCCTTGTCCTTACAACAGAGCCTGCCCTTGCCAAAAAATTTTCTTTTATATTTTGGTATGTTGAGGTAATATCAAGCTTCATATTTTTTGTTGAATACCTTTTTAGACTTTTTACTACAAAAAGTACCCATCCCTTTACTTCTACCATAGAACTCCGAATAAGGTATCTCTTTTCACCACTGGGATTGGTGGATCTCTTTTCATTCCTTCCCTTTTTCCTGATCCTTTCCGGATGGTCACAGACCCCTCAATTGATGCTTCTTCAACTCCTGAGGCTTTTTAAGCTTACAAGATACTCAATGGCATTTCATCTTCTTGCTGATGTATTACGAGATGAGGCAGAATCCCTGATGGTATCTGTAGTCCTTATGTTTATAATATTGATCTTTGCCTCTGTGGGTATTTATATCTTTGAACATGATGTTCAACCCGAAGCATTTGGTTCTATTCCCAAGGCCATGTGGTGGGCAATTGTCACCCTTACAACTGTTGGTTATGGAGATGTAACACCTGTAACCGTGCAGGGTAAGGTCTTTGCCACCTTTATAACCATTGCCGGGGTGGGGCTTGTTTCATTGCCAGCAGGTATAATCGCATCAGGCTTTACCGAGCAACTTCGTTTAAGGCGGGAGCGTTTTCAAATGGAGGTTGAAAACCTGATAAAAAGGGATGGCAGGCTTTCGGCAAAGGATATGGAACAACTTGAAGAAGACAGGCAGGAACTTGGTCTTACCAGGGACAATGCCAGATTAATTATTGATCAGGTTGAGAAAAAGGAGGCCAGAAAGGCATAAAGGAGAAAATATGAAATTTTCAGAAGAATGGAAAGTACTTGGATTTTATGAACGATTTGAAAAGATAGTCTGTTTGATACTTTCCTTTTTTGTAGCCCTTGTAATTGTCTGTGCCCTCTATAAGCTAGGGTTTCACCTGTTCCACATGATTATATCCTATGGAGTGGACCCCCTGGAACACAAATCCTTTAAGGCGATTTTTGGCATGATCATGGTAGTTTTGATCTCCCTTGAGTTTAAACATTCAATTGTAAAGGTAATTGTGAAAAATAAGAGTGTAGTCCAGGTGAAAACAGTCCTTTTGATAGCCATTCTTGCAATAAGTAGAAAGATGATAATACTTGATACAAAAGCAGTTTCACCTCTAACCATATTTTCACTATCAAGTGTCTTAGTGGCCCTAGGGATAGTTTATTGGCTTATGAGGCAAAGGGATATTGAAGACGAGTCCGAAGAACAAAAATAGATTTCATTATGGTAATCAACAAAGATAGTAGTGTAATTGTTATTGGTGGCGGGCTTGCTGGCTCGGAAGCGGCATGGCAGCTTGCCAGAAGGGGAATTAAATGCACCCTTTTTGAGATGAAGCCCCAAAAATTTTCTCCTGCCCACAAGGTCCCTGAACTTGCCGAACTTGTATGCAGTAACAGTCTGCGCTCGGACCTTTTAACATCAGCAATTGGCCTTCTAAAGGAAGAACTAAGAAGGGCGGGTTCCCTCATCATGGAGGCCGCTGATAAGACCAGAGTTCCAGCTGGAAAGGCCCATGCAGTTGACAGAAAACTTTTTTCAAAATTCATTACTGAAAAGATTGAATCCGAACCACTTATTGACGTAATCCGTGAAGAGGTAAAAGAAATTCCAGATGAAAATTTCTGTATAATTGCAACTGGTCCTTTGAGTTCAAAAAACATAATTGAAAACTTAAAAAAACTCGTTGGAGACGACTTTTTATCCTTTTATGATGCAATTTCACCAATAATTGCAGCAGATTCTATTGATCTCTCCATTGTATTTAGGCAGTCCAGATACTCCCTGCCTGGGGAAGGTGACTATCTAAATTGCCCCTTGACAAAAGATGAATATGAAAACTTTGTAAAAGAGCTTTTAAAGGGGGAAAAGGTCCCGTTAAAGGCATTTGAATCTCCAAAATACTTTGAGGGCTGTCTTCCAATAGAAGTTATGGCGGAACGAGGTATTGACACGCTTCGTTACGGCCCTATGAAACCGGTTGGTCTTATTGATCCAAGGAGTGGAAAACAACCCTATGCAGTTGTCCAGTTAAGGGCAGAAAATAGGGAAGAGACCATGTTCAATATGGTCGGTTTTCAGACAAAACTCAAATGGCCAGAGCAAAAAAGAATTTTTCGAATGATTCCAGGGCTGAAGGATGCAGAATTTATCAGATATGGAAGCATCCATAGAAATACATTTGTCTGTGCTCCAAAAATCTTAAATCCTGATCTTTCTCTAAAGGTCAAACCTAATTGCCACCTTGCAGGGCAGATAACCGGTGTTGAAGGTTATGTTGAGTCAACCGCAATGGGCTTTCTAGCAGGGATAAATATAGCAAGAAAACTACTTGGCAAAAAACCAGTCACCCCTCCAAAAGAAACTGCCCATGGGGCACTCATTGCACATTTAACAAATGCCAATCCTGAAAGTTTTCAGCCCATGAATGTAAATTTTGGACTTTTCCCAAGGCTTAACAAGAAAGTCCCTAAAAGAGAGCGCGGCGCTCTTTATGCCAAAAGGGCACTTTTGGCCTGGGATGAGTTTTTAAAGGCTATTAATCAATAATACACATTCAAAGAGGAATTTATTTCAGCTCTGTAAAGCAAATATTTCCCTAATTCACTTTTAGTTTTCAAAATCGAGCCTTCTTCCGATGAAAATAAAGGGATTTGCTCCCTTTTTTACTTTTTTTATTTGGCAATCCATTTGCAGTAATTCTGGACTGAAAGGAGGTTAAATCATGTTAAAGGTATTTAAATTAAATAGATTCTTGGGGCTCATCATGGTCGGCCTTTTAATTTTTGCGTGTCAAGGGCAGGCCTTTGCTAAAGAGGGGGTATTACATAGACTTGCTAGGGCTGTCTTTGCCATTCCAAAGGCAGTCCTTAATTCTATGGAAGGGCCAAGCTGTAGTGAATATACAGAAGATGGACAAAGAATAGACATTCACTTTCCCTATCAGAGATATACAAGCTATGGACAAAATCTTGGATATATTTCACCAGTGGCCCCTGTAATACCTTCTCCACCAAACTATATTACTTACAAAGTAATCGTTCCCCAAAAAGCAACTATTGAGCTTAAGGATAATGCAAATGTTCATATCTATAGCAGCATCCCCTTTGAAAACAGATAAGGCCAGAAGGATAGGGGCATTTTTTTTAATCTTTATGCTTTTTTTGTTTTTCTGTAAGTCAAGCCCTGCCAGTAATGAACCGGCCTTTTTTGACAGTTTTATGGAAAAATTATCTGAAGAGTTAGTGGAAAATGCCACCTTCGGGAAAGGCCTATCACAGAAAATCCTTTTGACTAACCTTGTTGACCTAGAACAGCTTCACTGCACATCAAAATTTGGACAACTCGTCCCTGAACGTCTAATGGGACTTTTACAGGAAAAAGGATGGCGAGTGGTGGAGATAAGAAGGGGAAAGACCCTTAAAATAGAGATCGGAGCAGGCGACTACATTTTAAGTCAAAGAATTAACGACCTTGCGTCAAAGGTTCACTGCACTGCTGTCCTTACAGGTACATATCTTTTTCATGGCGGTGAGGTAATAGTTAACCTTAAACTCATTTCTATCCCAGGAAACGAATTGCTTTCAAGTGCCATAGAAAGGATTAAGGCAGATACCTTCATATCAAGCCTTCTAAAACCCATTGGATATGGATGTAAAGAACACAAGGCCTTTATAAAACTAAAATCCTTTACCCTGAAAAAAGCCAATGACAATAACACCTAAGGAGGAATATCATGAATTTAAGACTATCGTTTCACAAAAAAATGGCCGTTATTATGGCTTCTTGCTTTATATTGGGCGCATGTTCAAAGGAACCACCTCCTCCTCCACCACCTCAACAGCCACCAGTTGTCATAAATTTAACAACAAATAAAGGAACAAATGTTGTTCCCAACAACCAGATAGGTCTAAACCAGCAGACGGCTAATGTGCCTCAAAATCAAAGGCCCAGTGTAAGGCCACAGAGCAATATTCAGAGACCAACAGTGCAGGGCCAAGCCATGCAGTCTGCGATGCAGCCTCAACCTGCTCCAGTAATCCAGACTTCACAACCGGTTTATCATCTGAGTCATACTCAACCTCAAGCCCAAAGGATTTCTTATGAAATGGAAAGCTTAGATGAGGCCTCATTTTTTAACACCCAGATACATGAAATGGCCCTTCAGCTTCTAAAAAATTTCAGAGGGGAAGCCGGCCCCAATGGCCCAATTGCGGTTACAACATTTGTTGATCTCAATAATCTTTATAAAACATCTCCTTTTGGCAGGTATATTGCAGAACAGCTCATGGGTGAACTTCAAAGAGCAGGCTTTAGCGTAGTAGAAATCAGAAAGACCGAATCACTGATGTTAAAACCTAAGTTTGGAGAATATGGACTTTCCCGTGACATTCAGGAAATCGCGCGCAGCTCTTCTGCAAGCTATGTTCTCACCGGCACTTATATTACAAGGGGACGATTTGTTTTGATAAATGCAAGACTTGTCTCTAATGAGAACAATCTTATCGCTTCATCGGGTTTAAAGATACTTAGAAGAGATCCATTTATTGAAAAGATGCTTTGGCCAAGCACCTCACCTGTGACAACTCCGCCAGTAAGAGTACCAATAAAGGAGCTTGGTTCCTTAACTGAGATGAAAATTATGTCAGGATCATGACAAAATTATGACGGACAAAAGGGCTTTTAAAAATATAACAGTCTCATTACTTCTCCTCCTTTCCTTCATATGGTCTGGCTGTGCCCAAAAAACTCGAGACAATCTTCCTTCCGGGCGTAGCCAGACCTCTCCCCCCGTAAGAACAATTAGGGCAAACTTTGTTCAAAACTCTCCTACCATATTCATGCTTGCTAGGGACCTTGCAGGCCAACTTAGAACAAACCTGAGAAATGGTCTTCTCAAGGACTGGCCGTTAATTGTCACAACCCTTGTAAATATAGACAATCTTAACTCTTCAACTCGGTTTGGTAGAACCCTTTCAGAGGCCCTAAGTGAAGAGATGTTCAAGCAAGGGGCTATAATAAAAGAGGTCCGTTCAGCAAAAGCTGTTTACCTTAAACCACAAACTGGTGAAATGATGCTGAGCCGGGATGTCAAACTCCTTGCCAAAAATCTTGACGCAAGGGCAGTCATAGTCGGTACATACAGTATTGGTGCACGCTCAGTGGTTGTAAATGTAAAAATGGTGGATATTCGTTCTCAAGATATTATTTCTGTCGCAACCATGGAAATTGCTAGAAGTACAACTATAGATGTCCTTTTGGGAGAAAATATGCAGAAAGAAATGGAGGCTGTTCCTACAGCATATGATGAAAACATACTTTAGACCGCCCTTGTTTCTTGTTGTGCTTTCTATTTTCATTGCTTCTTGTTCCCAGTCAGCCTTTTTTTCTCCAGATGAAAGATCTCAAAATCCTATTAAACCAGCACCTAAAATAGATGTGTTCATAATGCCTAAAATCCCTGTGGACCTTAGTCAAAAAAAAGTTTTGATGATACCTGCCTTCATGGCTGGAAATCAGGAAGAAATATGGGGTCCTTCAGTAACTAGCCTGATACGCTCAATTCTTTTACAAGAACGTATCTTTAAAACCCTGGCCCTTGCAGAAAATAACAATATGGATACAAAGGAAATTTTGAACAGGGCCAGAATAAGGGGTTTTGACTACACCCTTGAAATAGTAATGCCAGGTATCCTTGAACCTGCTGGGAACTCACCCGGATGGGTTGGTTTCACACTTTATTTGAAAGACACAAAAGAAGGATTTTCTCTTTGGCAGATATATGGAGAGACCCAGCTTCTTCCAAGACCCACATACCACCGTTTCTTTCAAAGGGACGATTTTGTCCCTGCCCCCACCGTTGGCCAAGGGATAGAATCAATAACAAGAATAATGGCTAAAATAATCAGAGGACCATTTCAAAATTTAGTAAAAAAATAACTCCAAAGAATATCAAATAGCCCTAAGAACTTCCTCATCTGTTACATCGTCCACAATGACAGTCTCCCCCATACCTGTTGAAAGGACAAAATTGACCTTTCCTCTGTTAACCTTCTTGTCTTTTTTGATATTTAAAAGTACCTCTTCTGGTCTTATTTCCTTTGGAATATCAACAGGAAGTCCAAATCTATTTAGAAGTTCAACAAGCCTTTCATAGGCTTTCTTTGATAGAAGTCCTCGGCCAACACTTATCTTTCCAACTGCCACCATTCCCATGGCTACTGCTTCTCCGTGTGGAATGGTATAATTGGATGCTGCTTCCACGGCATGACCTATGGTATGGCCAAAATTGAGTATCCTTCTGTACCCCCCTTCCCTTTCATCCTTTGAAACCACCTCGGCCTTTATCTCACATGATCTTTTCACAACACTAGCTGTTACATGGGGCTCAAGATTTAAGACATCCCACCATTTTTCTTCCAAAAGGGTAAAAAACCCTTCATCCTTTATCATTCCATACTTTACGATTTCAGAAATGCCATTTCTTATCTCAGCTTGGGAAAGGCTTGTTAGCGTTCCAATATCCGCATAAACTGCCCTTGGCTGTGCAAAGGTGCCGATAAGGTTTTTCCCTTCGGGAAGATCAACACCTGTCTTTCCCCCAACTGAACTATCCACTTGGGCAAGTAGTGTTGTGGGAAGCTGAATAAAGGGAATGCCTCGCATGTAAATGGATGCCAAAAAACCACAGATATCACCTACAACCCCACCACCAAGGGCAAGTAAAAGAGAGGTTCTGTCTGCACCCATGTTTACCAGCTCTCTTGCCAGTTTAATGACAGTCTCGATATTTTTTGACCGTTCCCCTGCCTCAAAACTCAATATCTTTGCATCCTTAAAACCTTCATCCCTTAAAAAACGGATAAAATCCTCGCCAACAAAATCCCTCACATTTGAATCTGTGATAACAAAGGGGCCAGGGCCGTCATAAACTTCCTTGAGTCTAGAAGGCACTTCAAGAAGTAGCCCTGGTCCAATAAGAATGTCATAACTTCGTTCACCAAGGGGAACGGTCACCTTTTCCCAAACATGAGAGATGTCGTTCTTCTCTATCTTACTGCACTGACCAAAACCAAGGGATTCTGACATAAACTTCTCCTAAAGCATTGATACCAATTTTGCCCTTATCTGCTCCTTTGGAGCCGCACCAACAATGGTATCAGACACATTTCCATTTTTAAAGAAAAAGAGGGCAGGAATACTTCGAATCTGATATCTCTGAGCAATCATTGGATTTTCATCCACATTGAGCTTTCCTATTAGTGCTCTCTGGCCAAATTCTCTGGCAAGCTCTTCTACAACAGGCCCAACCATCCTGCATGGGCCGCACCAGGGTGCCCAAAAATCCACTAAGGCCACATCTGCTCTATTTACCATGGAATCAAAATTTGAATCTGTAAGAACTACTGGCCCGGCTGATGTCTTTGGCAGGGGCGACTTGCATCGTCCACATTTTGGTGTTAGAGATAATTTCTCAATGGGAATCCTATTTTTAATGCCACAAGACGGGCATGTAACAAATATAAAATCTGGCATCTTTTGACCTCCTCTAAAAAATATTTGCTCAAAAAGATAGGGACAAATTTTTAAAAAACAACTTGACTCAAAAAGATAAGGACAATTATTCTATTCTCAAAATAAAGGGGTCAATAATTTAGGCCTTAATTTTTGATATATGACTACAAAAAATAGTAAGGAATCTGAAAGCCCCTCAAATAATAAAATTGCAAGGCATATAAAAAGGCTATCCAATAAAGAACGACTAAAGGCCTTTTTAAGCCTCTTTAAAAGAGAAGACAGAGTCTTAATTATCATTGTAGCTGATCCTGACTCAATGGCCTCAGCATTTGCTGTAAAGAGGCTTTTAAGTAGAAGGGTTAGTGAAATTACTATTTGTCATCCCAACCAGATTAAACGCCTTAACAACATTGCAATGAGGGACATATTAAAAATTCCTCTTCAACCATTCAGAGGCACTAAGAGGGATGAATACTCCAAATTTATCCTTCTTGACTCTCAGCCACCACATAAAAAGGAATTTTTAAATATCAATTTCGATGCAGTAATCGACCATCACCCTTTAACTGAGGGATGGACTGCCCCATTTATCGACGTTAGAGAAGAATACGGTGCAAATTGCACCATGTTACATGAATACCTAAAGGCTGCAAGGATCAAGCCCTCTGCTGCCCTTGCAACTGCCATGTTTTATGGAATTAAGGTTGACACACACAATTTTACACATAGGGCTACACCTGCTGACATTCTCTGTTTTCAGACCCTTTTTAAACGGATAAACAAATATTGGTTAAACAAGATTGAACAATCTGACATAAGAAAGGCAGAACTTAAATATTTCAGGGCAGCCTTTTCAAACCTAAAGGTCAAAAAAAATCGTATCTATTGTCATATTGGAAGGGTTACCAATCCAGACATATTGGTTGTCATTGCAGATTTCCTGACTCATGTCCACGATATTGGATGGACAATAATATCCGGGCAGGTTGGAGAAAAACTCGTTGTTATATTCCGATGTGATGGTTACAGAAAAAATGCAGGAAAGCTTGCCCAAAGGGTGCTTGGCCAATATGGGTCGGCTGGCGGACATAAGGAAAGTGCAAGGGCAGAAATCCCAATGAAAAACCTCCCAGAAAGGCTTTCAAAGGATTTTGATACCAGGCATTTGATAAGACTCTTTATGAAACATTTAGATTAAGAGGCCAAAGATGAAGACCTTAGCAATGATATTGGCAGGTGGGAGGGTTGATGAGCTAGGGATTTTGACCTATTTCAGACCAAAGTCTACTGTTCCATTTGGAAGCCTTTATAGGTTTATAGATTTTCCCTTGAGCAATCTAATGTGTTCAGGGATTCAAAGGGTGGGAATTCTAAGCCAATACAGGTCAAGCTCGCTCATTGAACACATAGGAACAGGAGCCTCCTGGGACATGATAGGCCGCCACAGGGGAATAACACTCCTTCCACCTTTTAAGGCAATGCATGCGTCAGATTGGTACAAGGGGACTGCTGATGCCGTTTATCAGAATCTTGATTTTATTGCAAATCATATCCCGGATTATGTGTTGATACTTTCTGGGGACCATGTTTACCACATGGACTATAACGAGCTCATTAAATTCCATGAAGAGATGGAGGCAGATGCCACAATTGGCTTTGTAAATGTCCCCCTTACAGGCTTATCCCGATTTGGCCTTGGAAAGATTGCTCATGATGACGAAAGAGGTGGAAGACTATTAGAATATGCTGAAAAACCAGAAAAACCCATTTCCACATGGGCCTCTATGACTGTCTATCTCTTTAACTACAAGATATTGGAAGAGGTTTTGATTGAAAATGCAAAAGAGGAATCCCATGAGTTTGGAAGAGACATTATACCTTCCCTAGTGTCATCATACAAAGTTTATGGCTATAAATTTAAAGGTTACTGGGCCTATTGTCGCACAATAGAAGAATATTGGCAGGCAAATATGGATTTAATAGGAGAACATCCAAGAATAGATCTATCTAAATGGTGCCTGAGAACAAACCTCGATCATGAAGCCATCAGGGACAGGGCACCTGCTATATTTAGTAGTGAATCAGATGGAAAAGGGGGCATTAAAAACAGTAGAATCTATCACGGCGTTCGAGTAGATGGCTATGTTGAAAATTCAATACTCTTTCCTGGGGTCCATGTGAGTGAAGGTGCCCAGGTCAAAAATTCCATACTATTTTTTGACACACAGATTGGCCCAGGCACAAAGATCGAGCGGGCCATTTTAGATATTGGAGTTAGCGTGGGAAGGGAGTGTGAAATAGGGAAAAAGAATGGCAGGATCGTCACCATTGGCATGCATACACAAATTCCAAAGGGAACAGTTCTTGACGAAGGCTGTAGCGTCCAGCCAAAGATGATAGGCTCTTTGTTTAAGGAAAGGTATTACCCAAAGGATACCCTTGTCACTCCTTGAAACATTTTATACAATCCCTTCCTGATCCCTTGGCCTCATAAAGCATCTTGTCTGCTTCCTGTATGATTTGATTAATGGTCTTTCCACTATTCCATTGAGATGCACCAATGGATGCGGTAAGTTTTATCTTTAACTTTCCTCCATTTGCAGTAAAAACGCTATTCTTTAATCTTGTCCGAAAGGCATTTAATTTGGGGATGATCTCGTCCATCCCAAAACCAGGACTTAAGATGGCAAATTCATCTCCCCCATATCTATAAACTGTTCCGCTACTATCAAATTGTTCTCTGAGAAGTCTTGCAAACTGTTTTAACACTGCATCCCCCACAAGATGCCCGTGGGTATCGTTTATTTCCTTAAACTTGTCAAGGTCAACTATCACAAGGGTAAAGGTGCCTTCTCCATATGATGATATACTGGCTTCCACCTCTTGTAGGTCCTTGTCCCATGCTCGCCTGTTCATAACCCCTGTCAAGGGATCTTCATAAACCTGCTTAGTAAGACTTCCAAGAAGCTCTTCTTGGCGACTGATCTGGATAATTACACTGGTCAGATCGCTCATTAACCTGTTACTGCCATCCTTCAGTAATTTAGCAGAGATCAGGAATGCTTGAATATCATCATGGGGTGTTACTTTTGCAAGATATTCTATTTTCTGAAAGTTGTTTTCAAGGCCAATAAGCCCGTTTTTTACAGCCTCTTCAAACTGCTTTAAAATATGGTGCGCTTCTCCAACCCTTTTTTTTGCCTTTAAAATGGCCTGCTTAATTCTTGAATCCTGTTTCTCATAATCTTCTCTAAGTAATGCTAGGACCTCATCTTTTCCTAAAAGAATCGCAGTCCTTTCAAATTCGTTGGCATAGCACCTGGGCAGGGGCGGTGTTTTACTGGCAACAATATTATGAAGAGAAATCCTTGCCACTTCACAAATGTCTTTAAGCGCCTCTTTCCAAGTAGGTTTCTTCACAAATTGTTTTACTACAGTGTTCCCTTGGATGATGCCTCTAGCCATAAAAAATCACTCCTTTAAACTACTCCAAAACTGATCCTGGAAATTTAAGACGTCAATTAACTCTTTGGATTTTTTATCGGATTTTTTGAGATTTCCTAAAATTTTTTCCTGATTTTTATCAAAATTCCCAGAAATTGCTGTTATTACACTTGCAACTCCCTCTTTTAGACCTGTGAGGCTATAACCACCTTCAAGACAAAAAAGGATTCTCCCTTCACAAACATCCTTTGCTATTTGGAACAATTTCCATGAGAGATAAAAAAAGCCGTCCTTTGTTACATTCATTCCGCCCAGGGGGTCATCCTTGTATATATCAAAACCTGCTGAAACAAGAATAAAGTCCGGTCTGTATTCCAGTGCGATGGGTTCTAAAAGAAGATTAAAAATAGCAGCAAAACCAATGTCTCCAACACCTGGTGAAAGGGGACAGTTGACAGTAAAACCCTCGCCCTTTCCTGAACCGGCCTCCCTGATGGCACCAGTTCCTGGATAATAGGGATATTGATGGGTAGAAAAATAAAGGACATCGCTTCTATCGTAAAAACTGTGCTGAGTACCATTTCCATGGTGAAGGTCCCAATCCACTATCAGCACCCTTTTACAGCCCTTTTTATTGATCAGGTAATGGGCCCCAAGTGCAACATTATTAAAGAGACAAAAGCCCATGGCTCTGTCCCTTTCGGCATGGTGTCCAGGCGGTCTTACAAGGGCAAAACCGTTTCTATAACTTCCATAAAAAATTGCATCTATGGCCTCAAATACGCCTCCAACTGCAAAACAGGCCGCCTCCCATGATCTTTCAGAAGTTGCAGTATCTGGATCTAGTTGATAGTGGGAAAGCCCCTTTGTTGCCTCTATTCGCTCTATATAGGAACCATTGTGATTCCATAAGAGCTCGTCCTTTTTGGCCAATCGAGGTTTAATTACCTCAAAGAATCCCTTTAAATCCTTGTCATTTAATCGTTCATAAATGGCAATCAGACGGTTGGGAGACTCTGGATGTCCTAGACCAGGGTCATGTTCCAAGAAAATTTTGTCTTTTACTATCAGGGTAGGCACTTTTTGCATCGGCAATATCCTCTCATAAATGCATCTTCTCTTTTATAAAAAATAATCATGTTCTTCTTTGAGGTCTTTTTCCCCAAAGAGCACCAGGGTCTGTGAAACCTCAAAGACCTTTTATTTCCAATATAATAGGGCTCCCTTGTTGTAAAATTTATCCTCCAAATGCCCCTTTTATTTAAAATTGCACTTTTTTGTGCGCTTAAAAGCCTTCTTGCAAACTTGTCGGGCCTTTCAAAAAAACAGACATGGGCATAGCCTTTTCTAACAAGGATTTCGCTTACAAGCTTTCCATTCAATAAAAAACAATGGGCCAAAACCCTTCCAAACCTATCATAGGGTTTGACACTGGAAGGAAGTATTTCAATAACTTTGCCTTTTACAAGGATTTCGTTTAGCCTTTTTGCCTCAATTCCTAATGGCTCGCCACCCTTTCCTTCATATGGGATCTCTGGCGCATTTATCTCAAGATATCTAACCTTGCGCCCATCGGTTAAGACTATTGTATCTCCATCTATGACATATTTGCAGATTACTCTTTGTCTGTGAAAGGCATAAACATTAGTACAAAAGCAAAGCTGAATTAATAGAAAAAAGAGAAGAAAAAAAGGAGACCTTTTTATTACCACCGAATACATTATTAACTGCCTTTATAAAAGGTCCCTTCCTGTTATCCTTTTATATGCCTCCAGATAGCGCTTTCTAGTTTTTTCTATTATTTCATCCGGAAGCTTGGGGGCAGGTGGCCTTTTATCCCAATTAATGGATTCCAGATAATCTCTAACAAATTGTTTGTCAAAACTTGGCTGTGCCCCCCCCGGGCGATATTCATCAAGGGGCCAAAACCTTGATGAATCAGGGGTCAGCACCTCATCTATAAGACAGAGCTCATTATCAATAAAACCAAACTCAAATTTGGTATCGGCAATGATTATTCCTCTTGACAGTGCATATTGAGAGGCCTCTTTATAAAGGGAGATGCTTATATCCCTGACCCTTTCTGCCACATCTTTACCAACGATCTCACATGCCCTTTCAAAGTCTATATTTTCATCATGCTCACCAACTTCTGCCTTGGTGGAGGGAGTAAATATCGGCTCTGGAAGCTTGTCAGACTCCCTTAGACCCTGAGGAAGCCTTATTCCGCAAACCGCACCGGTCTTTTTATAATCTTTCCAACCCGAACCTGAGATATATCCCCTTACAATGCATTCAATGGCAAGGGGTTTTGCCCTTTTTACAAGAACACTTCTTTGATAAAGTATGTCTCGATATCTTTTTAGACCTTCAGGAAACCTATCCACATCCCACTCAATGAGGTGATTTGGAACCATGTGTTTGAGTCTGTCAAACCAGAAAAGGGAAAGTTGTGTCAAAACTCTGCCTTTATCTGGTATGGGCTCATTAAAGACCACATCAAAGGCAGAAAGTCTGTCAGTTGCAATCATCAAAATTGAACCGTTAACCTCATAAAGATCACGAACCTTTCCCCTGTTAATTAGCTTTAACTCAGGAATATCTGTCTCAAAAACCGTCATATTGCCTCCTTTAAAAGATGAAAAATATTTTTAACAAAAAGAATCAGGCTCTCCCATCAGACCATCAAGAATATATACGACCCACCTGTTATAAAAATCAGAAACGATATGGCAACAAACCTCCATTTGGCAATAAGGCCTTCAAACTCATCAAAGGCCATTTGTAAAAGCACATATTCACAGGCAATGATCGCACTTGCCATAATAAATGAATTCATTGCAGGAAAAAACCAGGACGGAATTTTAAAGGTCAAGAAATTTAAAAAGTCAAGGGAAAACTGCCTTGCAATTGTGGGAAAAAAATAGGGCGCATTACGGACTGCATAGTCTAACCTATAGGCCAGCTCACCTGCAAAGGCCATTGGGACAAATATTGGAACCATTGGAGAAAACTTTCCAAAAAGTTCATCTTCAGTAATACCAAAAAATCGGGCCCCAAGCTTTATCATGAAATGAACATAAAAAAAACCAATGGTCAAAAGCCCTGAATAGACAAGCATTGTATAGAGGCTCCCGTTAGCTACTGTCATGGCATAGGAACTTTCTTCAAAAAAACGGACAAGTTGAGAGCCCATCAAAAAGGGAATTATATAGGAACAGGTAATAAAGCGTCCCTTATTTACCAAAAGCTCCTTAAAGGGGCTTCTGATGTTTAGCATTGGAGAATTCTTGTCACAAAGGGCAAGGCAGTGGCCGCAAATAAGACAATCGAGATTATTCCTTACACTAAAGGCACCCAAAAATACAGGACATCCAGAGCGTCCGTCTATACCCCTTTTGCATGCAAAGCTTTTACATCCTTTACACTTTTCAAGGTCAGGCCGAAACTCCAGCATAGAAAGGGTGGAGCCCACTCCAATAAGCCTTCCCATTGGACAAAGGTATCTGCACCAGGTCTGTTTTGGGAAAAAGATGGCAGTGATTGTTGCACCAGCCAGGATGGAAAGGATTAAAAGGGCCGTTCCCCTTGGGGATTCCTTAATACCTGTTGACTCTTCAACCCATATAATTAGGCAAAGAAGGATTACAGAAAGATAAGGCCCATTTTTTTGCAAAAATCTGGGAACGGGAAGATCGAGATTCAAACCTAAAGACTGAACAAGGCGCCCAACTCCTGGAAAGGGACAGAAGCCGCACCACATCCTTCCCACAAAAAACCAGCTTAACACAATGGTTGGCCACCATAGCCCCCATGAAAGGTAAAGAATACAGTTTCTTTTTGGGTCCTGAGGGCCAAAAAGACCGGCAAGGATTATAAAAGTAAATGCCAAGTCGCCAATGGTTCTTACAAAGGCATGAAGTTTTCTTCTCTTAAAGAAGTTTTTAAGGCCAGGGAATTCCTGAAAAAGATCTATTGTATCATAGCGGTCCCTGTCAAAGACTATTCGTAGGAATTTCTTAAATGACAAGACAGATTCCTATCTTCGTGTTGCCTCTTTAAGTTTACCAACAAAGCTTGCCACTTCCTTTATCGCCTCGTCCTCTCCCTTCTCTTCATAAACCTCTGAAAACATCTTAACAATGGCGCTTCCAATGATTATTCCATCTGCAACATCCCTTAAACCCCTAACCTGTTCCGGCCTTGAGATGCCAAAACCAACTGCAACAGGCTTTTTTGTGAAGGAATGGACCCTTTCAAGCCCTTTGGAAAGCTCCGGGGGAAGCTCTGCCCTTGCCCCTGTTATTCCTAAGACAGACACATAGTAAATAAAACCAGTAGATGCCTTGACTATCCTTTTTATCCTTTCACTGGGGGTATTGGGGGCAACAAGAAATATATTTGAAATCTCATAGGACCTTGCAACCTTCATCCAGTCAGAGGCCTCTTCAAGGGGAAGATCAGGAATGATGGTCCCATCAATACCCGCCTCCTTGGCCCTTTTTGCAAAATCCTCAAGACCAAATTTAAGTATTGGATTGTAATAACCCATTAATACCAGAGGGCAATCGGTCTTTTTTCGAATCTCCTGGACAATTTCAAAATAAATTCCAGGATTCATCCCGCCTTTAAGGGCCCTGAAACTTGCCGCCTGAATGGTGGGACCGTCTGCAAGGGGATCAGAGAAGGGAAGGCCAAGTTCAATTATGTCTGCCCCGTTTTCGGCCATCTCAACAACAAGCCTTTCAGTAATTTCCTTTTTGGGGTCTCCTGCTGTAACAAAGGGGATAAGGGCTGCCTCTCCTTTTTTTCTAAGCCTTTTAAATCTCTTTTCTATCCTGTTCATTACTCCTTATCCCCCTTAAAGATATCTCTAACAGTGGCCACATCCTTATCCCCCCTTCCTGAAAGATTGACTAAAATGGTACTTCCATCCTCAAGTTCAGGAACCAACTTTTCCAAAAAGGCGATGGCATGGGCACTTTCAAGGGCAGGGATTATCCCTTCTGTTTCTGAAAGAAGCCTGAACCCCTTAAGGGCCTCTTCATCATTAATGGTATAATATTCTGCCCTTCCTGAATCCTTGTACATACTGTGCTCAGGGCCAACTCCCGGATAGTCAAGGCCTGGGGCCACAGAGTGTGCCCCCTTTATCTGGCCCCATCTATCCTGTAAAAGATAACTCATGGTGCCGTGAAGAACCCCAGGCTCACCGCATGTAAGAGTGGCAGAATGATAATCGGTATCAATCCCCTTTCCTGCAGCCTCAACACCAATGAGCCTTACGTCTTTGTCCTTTGAAAATGGATAAAAAATGCCCATTGCGTTGCTTCCTCCGCCCACACATGCAACCACAACATCTGGGCGGGAAATGCCCTTTTTTCTAAGCTGTGCCCGAGCCTCTTTTCCTATTACACTTTGAAAGTCCCTTACCATCATGGGGTATGGATGAGGTCCCACCACCGAGCCAATGATGTAGTGGGTGGTCTCAACATTTGTAACCCAGTCTCTTATGGCCTCATTTATTGCATCCTTTAGGGTCTTTGTGCCCGAATCAACAGGAACCACCTTTGCGCCTGTAAGCTCCATGCGAAAGACATTCATGGCCTGGCGCACCGTATCCTTTCTTCCCATATAGACTATGCATTCAAGGCCCATTAAGGCTGCTGCCGTTGCAGTGGCAACTCCATGCTGGCCTGCCCCTGTCTCTGCAATGATCCTTTTTTTGCCCATCCTTTTGGCAAGAAGGATCTGGCCAATTGTGTTGTTTATCTTGTGGGCACCCGTATGTGTAAGGTCCTCCCTTTTAAGAAAGATTCTGCACCTTCCCCCAAGGGCCTCACCAAGCCTTTTTGCCTCATAAAGTGCAGTAGGCCGCCCAACATAATCCTTTAAAATCTTCTCAAACTCCCTTTTAAACTCCCTGTCCCTTTTAAATTCCTTGTAGGCGCTTTCAAGCTCCAAAAGGGCTGGCATCAAGGTTTCAGGCACAAATCTACCGCCAAAGATTCCAAAGTGCCCCCTTTTGTCCGGATTTGTCAAAAAATTTTCCTTTAACACTGCCTTCTCCATTTTTGTAATTAAAATTGGTCCTTAAATGCCTTTTAGGGCCATGAAAAATTCCTCCAAAAGCCCGTGATCCTTTACTCCGGGGGCCTTTTCAACTCCAGAGCTTACATCTACTCCGTATGGTCTAACTTTTTTTACGGCATCCCTTATATTTTCCGGATTAAGCCCCCCTGCAAGGATAACAGGCACTTCAAAACCCTTTACTATATCCCTTGCTATTTTCCAGTTAAAGGTCTTTCCTGTGCCTCCCTTTGCATGTTTTGACCAGGTATCTAGCAATATCCCCCTTACCGAATCCTTATAAGCATGGATCTCTTCATCCCTGGCCTTATCCCTTATCCTTATTGCCTTTAAGGACCTTGGCATAAGACCCTTACAGAGCTCTGGCGACTCCTCACCATGAAGCTGAAAAAGGTCTAGGCCGCAAATCTCCCCTATTTCCTTAATATTTTCAGGCTCTTCGTCTACAAATACTCCAACGGTCTTTACCATTGGAGGAAGACGAGAAATTATCTTTCTTGCCCTTTCTGGCTCGATAAATCTAGGGCTTTTTTTGTAAAAGATGAACCCAAGGGCATCTGCTCCAAGGATTGCTGCTGCCACTGCATCTGAAAGGCTTGTTATGCCGCAGACCTTTACCTTTACCTTCACCTAATTATAAACTCCCTAAGCTTTGATACCCTGTCCCTTTCTCTCACAAGGCTTTCGCCAATAAGGGCTGCCTGGATATGATTCTCCTTCAATCTCTTGATGTCATCTCCTGTCTTAATTCCGCTTTCGCTAACAACAGGTATTTCAGGAGGAATCATACTTCTTACCCTAAAGGTTGTCTCAAGGCTTACTGTAAAATCCTTAAGATTCCTGTTATTTATTCCAATAAGATCTGCCCCTGCCAAAATTGCCCTTTCTGCCTCTTTCTCATCATGGACCTCCAAAAGGCAATCCATTGAACGTTCCTTTGCATGGTCCAAAAGCTCCTTTAAAAGGATATCATCAAGGATTGCACAGATGAGAAGTATTGCATCTGCCCCGAAAATATCTGCCTCTTCAACCTGGATATGATCAATAATAAAGTCCTTTCTTAAAAGGGGGAGTGAAACTGCATTTTTAATGACTGGGATAAATTCTATATCGCCCTTAAAAAATTCCCTATCTGTAAGGACAGAGATGGCGCTTGCACCACCCCTTTCATAGTCCTTTGAAATCCTTACCGGGTCAAAATCCTTGCAAATAAGGCCCTTTGAAGGAGAAGCCCTCTTTACCTCAGCTATTATGGAAACCATGTCTTCCTCCAAAAGGGCATCCCTAAATCCCCTTTTTGGCCCTGGCTCAATATCTGGCTCTTTTAACCCCTTTACCTTTAAGGAGGCCACTTCATTCCTTTTATGTTCTACTATCCTATCTAGGATGTGCATCTATTTGAAAATTCCCTTAACTCATTTAGCTTTTTTAAGGCCCTTTTTTCATCAATACTCCTTCTTGAAAGTTCAAGGGCCTCATTAAAGTCCTCTGCCCTTCCGGAAACAAGGATTGCTGCAGATGAATTTAAGAGGACCGCATCCCTTTTTGGGCCAAAATCCTTTCCCTCCAATATACCAAGGGTTATTTTGGCATTTTCTTCTGGGTCCTTACCCTTTATCTCTTCAGGTTGACAAAGAGTAAATCCATATTTTCTCGGATCAAACTCAAACTCCCTTATTTTTCCATCTATAACCTCAGCCACAAGACTCTTTTCACATGGGCTTATCTCGTCCATTCCGTCAAGACCGTGGACCACCCAGGCCCTTTTTATGCCAAGAATGGAAAGAGCCCTTGCCAGAACACCTACAAGATCCTTGGAAAATACACCAAGGACCTGACAATTTGCCCCTGCCGGATTTGTCAAAGGTCCAAGGCAGTTAAATATAGTCCTTATGCCAAGCTCTCTCCTTGGCCCAATTACATTTTTCATGGCAGGGTGAAGATTAGGTGCAAACAAAAAACCTATGCCCACTTCCTCAATGGCCCTTTTCACATCTTCCGTTGAGAGGGAAATATTTATTCCAAGAGCCTCCAAAAGGTCAGCACTTCCAGAGCGGCTTGACACTGACCTGTTACCATGCTTTGCCACCTTTATCCCAGCCCCTGCCACCACAAAGGCAGAGGTTGTTGATATGTTAAAGGTATTTGCCCCGTCCCCCCCTGTTCCGCAGGTATCGACAAGGGGCTCTCCTTCTGAAAGCCTCGGCTTTATCCTTATGGCCTTATCCCTCATGACCCTTGCGGCCTGGCCTATCTCCTGGGGAGTCTCTCCCTTCATCCTCAATCCCACCAAAAGGGCGCCTATCTGGGCCTGGGTGGCCTTACCCTCCATAATGGCGTACATGACATCTGCCATCATGGAAAAAGAAAGATCCTGCCCCTTAACAAGCTGCCCTATTGCCTCTTTTAAGATGTCCACTTTTTATGCCTCCAAAAAATTCCTAAGTAGCCTCTTTCCCTCTGGAGTAAGGATAGATTCAGGGTGAAACTGAACCCCTTCAACAAAAAATTCCTTGTGCCTAATACCCATTAGCTCATCCTTTTCAGACCAGGAAGTTGCATAAAGGCAGTCGGGAAGGCTTTTTTCATCGACTATTAGGCTGTGATATCTCATGGCCTCAAAGGGATTTGAAAGCCCTTTAAAGACCCCCTTTCCATCGTGCCTTATCATGGATGTCTTTCCATGCATGAGCCTTTTGGCACGAACAACCTTGGCCCCAAAGGCATAGCCAATGGATTGATGCCCAAGGCAAACTCCAAGAATTGGTATCTTTCCGGAAAATGCCCTTATTGCCTCAACACTTATTCCAGCTTCCTTTGGGGTGCATGGCCCTGGAGAGATGAGAAGGTGGCTGGGTGAAAGCCTTTTTATCTCCTCTGTTGTAACCTCATCATTTCTAAAGACCTTAAGCTTTGCCCCAAGCTCTCCAAGGACCTGGACCAGGTTGTATGTAAATGAATCGTAGTTATCGATTAGGACTATCATCTTTTTTCCCTGTTTCTTAAGTCTGGCTTTGGACCTCTTCAATTGCCCTCATAAGGGCCTTGCCCTTATTTATTGTCTCCTGCCACTCATTTTCAGGCACTGAATCTGCAACAATTCCTGCCCCTGCTTGAAGATAGAGCCTGTCTTCCTTTTGACAAAGGGTCCTTATGGCAATGGCAAGGTCCATGCTCCCATTAAAGCCAAGGTATCCAACAGCACCTGCATAGGGCCCCCTTCGGGCATGTTCAAGCTCTTCTATTATCTCCATGGCCCTTATCTTTGGGGCACCTGAAACGGTCCCTGCAGGAAAGCAGGCCTTAAATACATCAAACATATCAAGGCCCTTTCTAAGCCTTCCTGTGACACTACTTACAATATGCATGACATGGGAATACCTTTCTATCACCATGAATTCGTCCACCTTTACTGATCCCATCTCTGCCACTCGTCCAACATCATTTCTGCCTAGATCCACCAGCATGACATGCTCTGCCCTTTCCTTTGGATCCGAAAGAAGCTCTTTTTCAAGGACCTTGTCTTCCTCTTCTGTTTTACCCCTTGGACGCGTGCCTGCAATTGGCCTTACTTCTATTAAATCCCCTGTTAGACGAACAAGTATCTCAGGAGAGGAACCAATAAGGGTCTCATCACCAAGCCTTAAATAATAAAGATAGGGAGAGGGATTGATACGTCTTATTGCCCGGTAAAGCTCAAAGGTGGGGATATTTGACCTTCCCGAAAACCTCTGAGACAGTACCACCTGGATGATATCCCCTGCCCTTATGTACTCCTTGGCCCTTTTTACAATAGCCTTAAAGCGCTCTTTTGAAACCTCGGGCTCAAGGCGGGTAAGGCCGAAATTTTCAAGCTCAGGCTCAGGATAATCAATGCCCCTTTTTATTCTTCTTATGATATTTTCAATAAGGCCTGTGGCCTTTTCATAGGAGGCTTCAGGGGAAATATCTTTATCCTTTATGCAGTTTACAATTATTTTTAGGGACTGTTTGAGATTATCAATGCAGAGAATACATTCAGGAAACATAAAATGGGAGTCATAAAAACCAGCCGTATCTTCCAGTTCATCTGGAAGCCTTTCAATAAATCTCACCATATCATAACCAAGATACCCAACAGCACCTCCTGAAAACCTGGGAAGCCCGGGAATATCTGCCATACGGTTTCCCTTCATGAGGGATTTTAAAAAATCAATGGGATTTTCAACTTCCCTTTGCTCTTCTCCTCGGGCATCTTTTATATAGACCCTTTTCCCACTGGTTTTTATTAGCAAAAAGGGCCTTATGCCAATGAAACTAAACCTGCCCCATCTTTCACCTCCCTCTAAGCTTTCAAGCAAAAAGGCATACGGAGAGCTGGCGACCTTGGAAAAAAGGGAAACAGGTGTGTCAAAATCGATTGGAATCTCCCGATAAACTGGGACTATATTGTAATTTTCAAAGAATTTTTTGAAGGTATTAAAATCCGGAGTAGTCATATATGCTCCTTAAATTTAAAAGGCCGTGTACAGCAAGGTGTCCACGGCCTTCTTACTCTAAAGCTAATATAGATCAGAAGGGTGGACCACTAAATTTTGAAAATGGCCACAATCGATTTGTTAGAATAAACACATTTTTTTCAAGATTACTAAGTTCTCCCATAAATTTTCCTGTCCTATTTTTTGAAATCTGCCTTTTAAACATCTATTCCAATAATTACAAGAGGAACGGCAGGAACACCGCGACCTTGTCTAATTACATTATATAACTTACCTTCATAATAGGCTACACCTGAACTCATTTGAGATTGAAGAGACTTCATTGGCAAAATTTCAATTCCCACATCTATCTTATCACCTACAAAAAAGGCAAGATGTTTTACAAAAAGATCATAAGCAACAAATGGATATTTCCCAAATTGAACCTCAATGGCAACCCTTTCCTTAACAAAGTCTGTTTGATTGTAACTGAAAATGGGAGAAAAACCCATCTCTTCAATTTCTCTTTTTTGTTCATCTGGTGGTAAGGTCATTGTCTTCCGAATCAATGACACATCTTTTGTAACCCAGTAACTTACTCTGCTCTCTTCCTATTTTTTATCAGAAAGAAGCCTTTTAAAGGATTTGTTCATCTCAATAGGGCTAAAGAGTAAACGCCCCTTCATCCTTTTTTCTTTAGAAACCTTTGTCTTGCACGCATACCCATCTACTTTATTTATTACTTCTTTTATTTCCTCCCATAATTTTGGCTTATGGACAAGAAGAAATTCCAGCCCATTTAAATGAGAATAGAATTCTACTAACCTCACAATGTATCCCTAATTTTCAAACAATTTTAACTGGTGAACCTTTTCATCAGCGATGTCTTCTGAAAAGATACTGATTCGATTTATCTGTTTAGGCTGATACTTTGGTTTATTCATCGGCCTAATCTTTATTGTCCCTTCCAATGTCCTTTTAATTCTATCACGTGCTATGTCTATATATTTGCCTACAATCTCTGCTCCAGCCCCTCGCCTTCCATGTATAATAGCGGCAATAATAGAGGTTCCTGTTCCTAAAAAGGGATCCAGAACCCAATCACCTTTATTGGTCATTGATAAGACCAGTCTTTCAACCAATTCCACCGGAAATTGACAAGGATGTTCAGTTTTTTCAACATGATTGCACTTCACATTAGGTATATCCCAAACATCTCCAGGATTTTTTCCCAATGGGTTACATGAATACTGCCCCTTTTTGGGCCCCTTGAAGTACTTCTTCAATGGATATTTTTGAGGGATCCTTACTGGATCAAGATTAAATAGATAATGTTTTGTATCTCTGGTAAACCACATTATAGTCTCATATCTTCCAGAAAACCTTTTTGAGCAGTGAAGCCCATGTTCAAAATGCCAGATGATACGATTTCTCATCACTAGCCCAAGGCCCTTGAATATGGGATATAAAATTGTATCAAGTGGAATGATTGCCCCTTTATCAACATAATTTCCAACTTGCCAGCATATACTACCTTTTTCAGATAGAACACGTACACATTCTTCTATAACCAGTGCCTGTTGACTTATATATTTGTCTATATTTATTCTCTTGTCGTATTCTTTACCAATATTGTAGGGAGGTGATGTAACAATTAACTGAATTGATTTTTCTGGAATATCTTTTAAAAGTTCAAGACAGTCACCATGAAAGACAACAATATTCGCATCAGTAGTAAATCGATCTGAAATGTCAATATTTTGTCCAAATAAATTTCTCATTTAAGTCGTCTAAGCTGTCTATTTGAATAAATTTTAATTATCTTACGATAAAAAAACACCCTTTTCAACAAATGAAAATATATCAATACCCTCCAGGATATAGTCAAAATCCACAAAAACCAAAATTACAAAATGCAATGTCTTTGTTTTTCCATTAGTATAGCCCTTTAAATAAAAGAGGTGGCACCAATGAAGTTATTTGTTGCGGGGACTGATACCGGGGTCGGAAAGACATTTGTCACGACAGCCATTACAGACATCCTTTTAAAAAAAGGCAAAAAGGTTGGTCTTATTAAATGGGCAAGTACCGGTGCTTCTAAAAAAAGTCTTGACATCGAATATGTCACGGGCTGCCTTAAAGATGCGTTTGGAGATGATATATTGAAAAACCTTGAAATTTCTTCTCCCTATTGTCTCTCTTTTCCTGCTTCTCCCCACCTTGCAGCAGAGCTTGAAGGAGTGGAAATAGATACAGGAAAAATCCTCGACGAGACAAGAAAACTAGAAGAAAAAAACGATTTTTTGATAATCGAAGGGGTTGGAGGGCTCATGGTTCCCATAAAAAGGAATTTGTTATTAATTGACCTATTAAAAAAGTCCGGTGCCACGGTTGTCCTTGTTGCAAGGGCAGGTCTAGGGACACTGAACCATACCCTTTTATCCATAGAGGCCCTGAACAAAAGGGGCATACCACTTTGTGGAATAGTACTTAACAACAATCAACCCGTAGATGAAGATGATAGAGGACTTTCTCCCATCATCGAAGACAACAAGAGGACAATTTCAGAATTTTCTGGCTTAAAGGTCATTGGCCCATTACCGTTTTGTCATTCTCCCTTGGACAACAAGGTAACTTCAATCGTAAATTCACTGTTTCAGTAAGAGGACATGGATAAGAAAATTTCACCCAAAGGTTATCTCAAGGTTGTTGGAATTGGCCCTGGAAGCAGGGAATGGATGAGTGAAAGGGCCATAGATGAAATAAAGAACGCCCAGGTTGTATGTGGCTATAAGACATACATAGAACTTTTAAATGGACTTATTTCTCCCCATCAAAAAACGGTCCAGACAGGCATGACACAGGAACTCGAACGGGTAGAGGCTGCAATAAGGCTTGCCCTTTCAGGGAAAAGGGTGGTCCTTGTATGTAGCGGGGACCCTGGCATCTACGGCTTGAGCGGACTTGTTTACGAGGTCCTTAAAAGGGATGGAATATCAAAAAATGAACTTCATGTTGAGGTTATCCCAGGTATGCCTGCACTTTCTGCATGTGCTGGAATCCTTGGAGCCCCTCTTGTCCATGACTTTTCGGTAATAAGCCTTAGCGATCTTTTAACGCCTTGGGAGCTTATAGAAAAACGAATAGAAGGGGCGGCAATGGCAGATTTTGTAATTGTCCTTTATAACCCAAGGAGTAAAAAGAGGAAAAGACATCTTCCAAGGGCACTCGAGATTGTATCGAGTTTTAGATCAGGGGATACTCCAGTCGGAATCGTAAAAAAGGCCATGAGAGCCGGACAAAAAGAGATCGTTTCAATCTTGGAAAAAGCTTTAAAGGACAACGAACTTGTTGATGAAGTAGATATGCAAAGCCTTGTGATTATTGGAAACTCAAAAAGTTTCATATGGGAAGGTAAGATTATCACACCAAGGGGATATGACATTTAATAAAAAAACATCATTTGGCCTATTTTTAGTTTTGATCATTATTTTGAGTCAACTTACTTTGTTGGGAAAGGTCTTTCCACAGGATTTTAATAAAAAACCTGCCTTTTCTCCATCGTCCTGTAAGGACAGAATAGTTGTTTCCAGTGTTTATTCCCCATACAAAAGAATACTTTTAAAGTCAGAGGTTTCAGGAAGGGTTTTAAAAATAAATGCCAAGGAAGGTGAGATTCTTTCAAAAGGAACTCCCATTATGGAACTTGACTGTGCTCCTCCTTTAAAAAAGGAGCTAGATATTTCAAAGGGGGTGCTTTCTTCTCTTGAAAATGCAGATACTATTCTAAACGAAAATCTCCTTTTACTAAAAAAGAAATACGGTCGCTATTTAAGACTTCAGAAAAAGGGACACCTTGATGAACAAAGTGTTGAGGACCTTAAAAGAAACCTTAACGCCGCTAGTCTTTCACTTATAGAAAACAGGCAAGCCATCCTTAAAACCAAACAAAATATCATTGAACTTAAGGATAAGATTAAAAAATGCGCACCTTTTTTTGAAAAAGACCTCTATATATCAAAAAATTTCAAGGAGCTTTATGAATCGGCAGTCCCCGGAGAAAAGCTTTCAAAGCTTCTGGATACATCCAGGGCTAAGGTAAAAATTGTCCTTCCACTGGAATGTTTTAGCATCATTAGAAAAAGGCTTAAAGAAAAGTCTTTCATTCCTTTTAAATTGATATTGTCGGATGGAAAAATATTTAATCTTAAAGGAAAAGTGGAAAAGATTAAAACCGATGTCCTTCAGGACTATTTGTATAGTTATGGCTTTGAACTGGTATTTGAACCCATAAAAGGGCTTTTATGGGGCCAGGTGGTCACAGTTGAGATAGATATTTAGCCCAAGTTAATGAAACTTAAGGAAACTAAAAAGGGTGATTTTGCACTTGGCATTATATCTTTTTTTGTAACAAGAAGGCCCTTTGCCCACACGCTGACCCTGCTTTTTGTCCTGACGGGCATAATTTCCTACTTTCAGTTACCCCAGGAAATCTTTCCACCAATCCCCACCAACAAAATAGAAATTACGGCCTTTTATCCAGGGACTTCCGCAGACACCTTTGATGACATTATTACAAGCCGCATAGAAGATGAAGTCCAAAATATAGAGGGGGTTAAAAGGGTTGAGTCCATCACAAGAGATGGCTCGTGCCTCATAACCATAACTCTAGACGATTCAACCTCTGTGGAGGATACCCTTTTTAAAGTGAGAGACGCCATTGATATGGTAAAGCCGGACTTCCCAGAAGATATGGATGACCCGCAAGTCTATAGAAAGATTGAAAAGTACCCGCTTCTTACACTTTCTATTGCTGGGGCAAATGAAACCGTTCTTCAAGACGTTGCCGACTCCATCAGGAAGGAGATTGAAAGAATCCCTGACATTTCAAAGGCAACTATAAATGGTAAAGCAAAAAGGGAGGTTCATATTTATTTTAAAAATGACGTGCTTGAAGCACTGGGAATTTCACCTAATGAAGTTGAAAAGTTAATAAAGGCCTGGGTGAATAACAGCCCTCTTGGGGAAATAAAAAGAGAAGGGAACCACATCTTTATTACAACCCCCGGTGGAAGGCCAGATGTATCCTTCTGGAGGTCAATCATCCTTCACATCAACGGTAAAAAGGTCTTTTTGTCACGAATAGCCTCAATAAAGGTGGAGCTTTCTGAGTTAAAAACCCTTTCCCACTTTGACGGAAAAAGAAATATATCCCTAACCATCTTTAAGACTGCCAAGGGCTCATCCATAGATTTATCCAAAAGGATTAGGGAAATGATTCCTAAGTGGGAAAAACGTTACACAGGTCTTAAATTTTCAGTCTATAGCGATCTTTCTGTGTATATCAAAAACAGGCTTAATACAGTAAAGTCATCCGCAGTTGTAGGGCTCATCCTAGTTTCCATATCTTTATATCTTTTTCTAAATATTAGGGTTTCCCTGACAGTCCTTTTGGGTATCCCCACTGCCTTTCTCATATCCTTTATCTATCTTTACTACCAGGATAGAACCATAAACATGCTCTCTCTGTTCTCGTTTTTGATGGCCCTTGGAATGGTGGTGGATGACGCCATAGTAATTGGAGAAAATATATATAGAAAAATGGAACAGGGCCTTACCCCCTTTGAGGCTTCAACCTTAGGAACAAGGGAGGTCTTTTGGCCCATATGTGCCGCCACCTTCACTACTGTTGCCGCATTCTTACCCCTTCTCATGGTAGGTGGTGATATTGGAAAATTTCTTGCTATTATCCCCATATTTGTAAGCACTGTTCTTCTTGCATCCCTTTTTGAGGCCCTTTTTATTCTGCCAGTCCATGCCTTTGAGCTTTATAAAACCGGGGTGGGCAAAAGCCCTTTTTCTAACTGGGAACCTCTAAAAAATATTTACAAAAAAATCCTTGGAGTCCTTGTGTCACATAAGGGGAAAACCATTCTCTCTGCAGTTGGCATATTCATATTGGCCCTTTTAGCAGCAAAGACCTTTTTATCCTTTGTCCTTCTGCCCCAGTTTGACACAGACCAAATCTATATTAGGGGAAAACTTCGCTCCAACTACGGGATAGAAGAGACAGAAAAGGTGGTTTCAATAATAGAAAATAGAATAAAAGAGGCACTTTCAAAAGAGGACCTTGATTCCATATCTACCCATATTGGCACCTCGTTTAATGACAAGATGGAATTTGACATTGGGGAAGACCTTTTTCAGATATTTGTAAATCTGAAAAAACCTGCCCCACAAAACTGGCTCGAAAGATATGTTTATCCATTGGTCATGTTTGGAACCTATGAAACTGGTACCAGAAAACATACGGCCATGGAGCTTGCAGCCCTTTTGCAAAAAAGGCTTAATGACATAAATATCCAAAGGCTTACGGTAACAAAACCAAAGGCTGGGATAGTCAGAGCCGATATTGAAATCTCTCTTTTTAAGGAAAAAGGGAGCAAAAAAGAGATGTTAAGATCTGTAGTTTCAGCAAGTAACATGCTTAAAAGGGCACTTACCAGACAAAAGGGTGTAAAAAATATTGCTGACAACTATGACCCCGGAAAGATAGAGCTTGAACTAAAAATTAACAAAAGGGGAAAAGAACTTGGTTTTACTGAAAGCTATCTGGCATCTAGTATAATCCCCTATTATTTGAACTTAAAGACTGCCAGAATAATGAAAGATGTAAAGGATGATTACGTGGTAAGGACGTACATAGAGGATAGAAGAGATATCGAGAGGTTTTTAAGGCTTAAAATCAAGGTTCCGGGCACAGATGTTCTTGTATACCTCAAGGATATCTGTGACATCATTTCAAAACAAGGTCTTTCAAGGATATGGAAGGAAAATGGCATTAGGCAGATAACAGTTACTGCCTCTATTGATAAAACTATCACAACAAGCAGGCAGGTAATGAAAAATATGACACCTATTTTTCAAAAAATAAGGTCAAAGGGCGTAGGTATTGAAATAAAGGGTGAAAAAAAGGTGGCAGACAGGACATTAAGAGACCTCATGATGGCCGGAATTGTGGCCATTCTGGGAATCTTTTTGGTTCTTTTGCTTCAGTTTAATTCCTTTGGAGATTCATTGATTGTATTGTCATCGGTCCCATTTGCCTTTGTAGGGGTAGTTTTCGGGCACATTGTCATGGGAAAGCACCTTGCCATACCTTCTCTTCTGGGCTTTGTAGGGCTTTCTGGAGTTGCCGTCAATGATGCAATAATAATGGTTGATTTTCTAAAAAGACACAGGGCTGAAAATAAGGAGAAAAAGGCCTTTTTAGATGCTGCTTCAATCAGATTGAGACCAATAATCCTTACATCAGTCACAACAATTTTAAGCCTTGTTCCACTTATCTTTTTTGCAACAGGCCAGGCCATGATCCTTAGCCCAATGGCAGTATCCTTTGGTTATGGCCTTTTGGCAGCAACCTTTTCAAATCTTCTCCTTGTCCCAGCCCTTTATTGCTTGGTTCACAGAATAGAATTTTCAAAATAAAAAAGGTCCTTCTAGATAAACAAAGGACCTTTCAATACAAAATTGTAAATTTCAGATTCTCAAGAGATACTGGAATCATTAATTGTTAAAATAATCTTACCGCTTTCTTCCTTTTTTTGGCTTTTTGTTTTGGTCTTCATCACCCTTACCTTCTTTTTGGCCCCATCCGAACTGACGGGTATACTTATTCCTCATGAAAAACCCAAGCCTGGAGCTGATAGTATTGTAAAGGTCAATAACAGTGTTACCCACTTCATCCCGATGCCTCCTTTTGTTGTTTATAACTATGACTCATATAACATGCCAAAAGGTTTAAAAAATTCTTAGGTACTCCACGCACTTTTCAGGATATTTTGCGTCCTTTTTTGAACTTCAAGGATCCCGAAGCGAAAAAATGGCCATCAGAGACAATTTTTGGCCATTTATTATGGATATATAATTACAATTTAGTTATTAAAATTTGTTTTTTTGACACAAAAGTAAA
>JALXCD010000154.1 GCA_026991135.1 Deltaproteobacteria bacterium
AATCTCCAGGGCGGAAACCTTATATGTATGTAAAAATGGATGTTTATTTTCAAGTTTAAATAGAGCATTAAAAGAGGCACAAAACGGTGATTCCATTTTTGTTGCACAAGGAATCTACGATGAGAATCTCATTAGGATTAAAAACATATCCGTAGATATCCAGGGCGGATGGGACCAAGGCTTTAACAAAAAGATTGTGCATCCTTCTGCTACGCAAATAAGAGGGAGTTTTTCAATAGACTTTTCAGATTCTGGCAGGATAAATCTTTCAAATATTACAATAGCCGATTCTGCCAATGGTCTCGGGATAGCCGTTTCAGTCAGAAAAAATAGATATTCCTCAAATTCAATTTTACTTGAATTAGAAAATGTAATTTTAAGTAATCATAAAGAGGTTGGTATATCCATCAATAACAAAGCAGAGACCACTTTAAAGATAATAAATAGCATTATTAGTAAAAATGCATATGGGATACAGGCTAATAATACAAATACTAACTTAGAAGCATTGCATCTCATAGTTATTAATTCGACAATTGTTAACAACAATAGAAACGGAATTTATTTATTGAATTCCAATGCAGAAATTACAAACTCGATTATATGGAATAAAAATATATATTCCACCACTGGACCGCTAAATGATTTAATGTTAAAAGATGGTAGTCGGTTAACGATAGATTACTCACTTTTTAGAGGAATTTCTAATGACAACTCTGCAATTTCCATTCATCAGGGAGTTCATAATATTACTGGCCCAACAGCAGATCCTATATTCATAGATATAAGTCAAGAAGATTATCACCTTAGCTCCTCCTCGCCATGTATTGACGCCGGAACTGGATCAGATCCACAAGTCCCTACTACCGATTTTGAAGGAGATCAAAGGCCATTACTTACAGAAGTTGATATTGGAGCTGATGAATATAATCCGTGTCGCTATGATAAAACCCCTCCTAATCCAATAACAAATTTACGTTACACCCTTGATCCCAAAGATATATATTTGACCTGGCAAGCCTCTAGCTCCAATCTATACGATTTTATCGATTTTTATGTAAAAGATAGAGATGGAAACGAAACCCTTATTATGAGTCTATCAAAAGGGAAAACCAACCTAGAAATTGCCAATAAATATTGGGGACAAGAGATCAAGATTCGTGCTATAAGCTATGACACTTGCCAGAACAAAAGTACTCCAGTAGAGACAACAATAAATGTTCCGCAATTCCATCCATTATATTGCCCAGGAGGGGCCTTTAATTTTAGTGACCTGAGTTCAAATATCACACTCATCAATGTCTCAAAAAATAATAACAATTTCTATATCTATGGTTATGATGAAAATGGCACTACTCTTTGGGAAATAAACAGGTCTCTTGCTCCCAAAGCAACAGAATCCATTAACCCCAGAAATGGATATTCGGCTGAAATATTCTCTACTGAAAAACTTGTAGCCGCCATAGAAATGAATGGAGTCAACGGTTCAAGTGCCCTTATCCCTTGTACTGAAAAAACAAGCAAAAGACTTTATCTTTCTGAAAATATTTGTTCTGAAAATTGGTGGTCAGGTCTTTTAATCTTTAATCCCAACCCTTATGAGACAAGTGTAAATTTCATTCCTGATTCTAGCTTTAATAAAGCTTATAATGGAAGCCTTTTAATTCCACCAAGGGGCAGTATTGCATTTGTGCCAGAATGTGAAGTTAAGGCCGGTACATTTGAATCCACATCTCCAATTGTGGGCATCCAAGTAGTTGGAAATTTAGCAGATAGTGGTTCCGATATAGGAGCAATGTTACTTGAACAAAACACATTAACCCACTTTTATCTTCCTGCTATTCACGATGGCTTAAAATCCTGGACCGGATTTGCCATCTTTAGGCCAAATGATTCAAATGGAAGCGCCGATATCATGGCCACCAATTTTTTGGCAAATGGAAAGGGGGCATTTAAAATAGAAAATCTTTCGAAGATTGCATCAAACCGAAGGAAGGCCTTTAATTTCTCAAGACCCAACATCCATGCTATAAAGATTTCTATATTAGACGATAATCAAAATCAGTTACCATATTCAGGAATGGTAGTAGAAAGTTCTTTACACGGATTTGATCTTTTAAACCCAGAATTTTTTGCCTCCAACAGTTCAATAGTTAGCGGCTGCAAAGGGGATACAAATTGCAATATCAACTTCTTTAATCCATGGGATAAGGATATTTCTTTAACTTATAGTTTTTATAATGAGGATGGAGAGCTTTTGAAAACCGAGACATCAAACATATCTTCGAAGGAGCTTATGATTCTTCCATGGCCAAAAGAAAATTTGAATGCCAGCTATCTAGAATTTAAAAGCAACAGCAAGATTTATGGGTTCATTGAAAGAGAGAGTGAAACAAGCTTGGATGCAATGCCTTTTTTAAACATTCAGGAATAAAAAGAGGGCTTAGATATGAAAATACAAATAAAGATTGTTTCATTGGCAGCCTTTTTAGTAATAAGTTTTTTTTCTCAAGGCGTATATGGTAGGCAAGTAGTTACCAAGGAGTTAAGAGATTGGGCTAAAAAGGTGATCTCTCAAGAAAAAGAATTAAAGGCCTTAAGCGCACAAAACAGTGTAGCAGTTCTTTATTTTTTAAATAAAACCAATGATCAGGAATTAAATCCCTTGCAAAAAGGGATTGCCATTATGCTTATTACCGATCTATCAAAGATAGATGGACTTGATGTGGTAGAACGGGTCAAATTACAAGCGTTAATGGAGGAATTAAATCTCTCCATATCTGGACTAACTAAAAGTGATACTGCTCCTAGAATTGGGAAACTTTTAGGTGCCACATGGATAGTCGGAGGTGATGTCCAAGGTACCAAAGATAAACTTAAATTAACTTCTAATGTATTAAAGGTAGTAAAACAGGCCATTTTAGGGCGGCCATTTAGCCAAGGAAAATTGTCAACGATCTTTGATATGGAAAAGACTCTTCTTTTTGAGATAATAAAGCTTTTAAAAGTGAAAATCTCAAAGGAAAAATTAGAAGAGCTAAAAAGGCCCCTTTCCACCAATGTTGATGCCTTAATGGCATTTTTTAGGGGTATAGAGGCAAGTGATCAAAGAAAATATGAGCTAGCTGCAAGATATTATCAAGAAGCCATAAAGAAGGATAAAAATCTCAAGATTGCAAAGGATGCACTTTTAGAACTTAAATCCCTGGGATTAATTAAAACTTCAAAGAGGACAAAAAGACTCCTAAAATCCATTAGGACGCAAACATCCCTTACAGATAGGCTTACACCAAAATATCCAGTTAAACGCTTGAGAACACCTGCAGAGGTACAATCAGTAGGCGGAGAAAGAGCTATTCCGCCAAATCTCCCACCTGACTTTGGAGCTACAACTGAGCCACCTAGACCAACTACGCAACCAGGTAGCCGTCCACAAGTATTCTAGGGAGGGATTATCATGAAAAAGATCCTTAATATAACAATATCAAGTCTCTTTCTTCTTGTACTATGTTCATTTGCTTATTCTTATGAAATAGAGACCACCGCTAGTACGGGTTTTCATTTAGACTGGTGGGATTCACCAAATAATGACACTGGTTTACAATATTATGTGCCTTTAAAGGTAACGGCTTCTTATGACAATATAAGTTTGGGATTACTATCAGGTTACTGTTATACCACTCACAAACTGCCACAGAGAAAAAGACGATCAATTTCTGACATATTAGATACAAAGCTCAATCTTGGATATGAAATAACAAACAAGCTTCCAGTTGATATTCTTTTAGGGCTTGACCTAAATCTTCCAACTGGACGAACTAATTTAAAGGACGAAGATGTTATATTGATAATGGACCCAGATCTTGTTTCCATTACAAGCCTTGGTGAGGGATTCAATGTAAATCCAACAATTTCAATTGCAAAGGAATGGAATAATTGGATGTTTGGCCTTGGCCTTGGCTATGTATTTAGAGGTGAATATGATTTTAGCAAAAGCCTTCAAGATTATAATCCGGGCGACATCTTTAGTTTCACAACCCAAATACATTACTTTCCTACAGAAAACTGGCATTTCAAGTTATTTACAAACTTTACCACTTATGGCAAAGATGAGCTAAAAGATAAGGATTTCTATGATGATGGAAATTATTTTCAAATAGGCCTTGGGTCCAAATATTCAGCAGAAAGATTTGATATCCAGGGAGTCTTTCAATTTATTTACAGGGGAAAGAGTAAATTTTTTGACTACTTAAAAAATGGTCTCCAAAAGGAAGGAGATAACAGCCATGGAAATGAATGGATAGGTCAATTAAGGGGAAATTATTACCTAGATGATAAAACTTCCATAAATTCCACCTTATTGCTTCTTCTTATCACAAGTAATGACTATGAAAAGGGTTCAATATATTACTGGGGTCAGAGAAGAAAAATACGTTTAGATATTGGGTTAACCAGGCAATTTAATAAGCATTTTTCTGCAAAGATGGCTCTGTCTGGTTTTTTTATGCATGATGATGAGACATGGTACCATCCATTTAATGAACAAAGTTACAGGGGCTTTTCAGTTGACCTAAGATTTGTTGGAAACTTTTAATAGCTCAAGCGCTGCATCATCCACTGCCTTTAACCACATATCAACGGAATCTGTGGAAACAATCTTTTTTACTGCCTTTACTATTTTACTTGTCTCAACATCAACAAGTCTTAGATCAAAGCGCACCTTGCCAGAAATAGACTGATATGCGCCAAAAACCATAAATCGTGCACCAGCAAGCCTCCCAAGTCTTAGTCTTGTATTTGGATCAGATAGTTCACTTGAACCAATCTTTAATTCCTCTAAGATTTCAATAAGTCTTTTCCTTTCAACCACCTTAAAACCATTTTGGGAAATCACATCCACCACGTGGTCAGAAAGTAGTTCTCCAAGATCTGGCCTAAATTTCGCTCCAGGGCTTAAATCATCCAAGGTCCAAACTGCTATAGGGGTATTTTTATCAACTTTTAAGGACCTGTGGATAGAACATTTACAAGTACCGAAGGCTATTACAAAAAGCAAAAAAATTGTAAAAAAAACTTTTTGGCTAAATTTTTTGCCTTGCTTTGACACTTAGTATCTCCTCTATCTTATCGTCTTTATTAAAATCAGTGCCTTCAACTCTTTTTGCATATGAAATATCTCGCTCAACCTTAATAACCTTGATAACTCCCTTTTGGGAAGGAGCACTTTTAAGGGTTCGTCCTTTATATATGATTGTACGACCTTCATTAAGGACCTTAAAAAGCGTTCCCACTACAACTCCTTGATTTTGACCGACGTTGAGCAAATATTTCCCGTCTGGTTCTCTTTCTATGATATATCCTCTAATTGGATAATTTTGGATAACCCTTGTAAGTATCTGTCTATTTACCCTAAAAAGTTCCCTATTAAAAGAAGGCCCTAGATCTAACTTCATATTTAAGACCATAGATATAAAAGATGTTTCTGTATCTATAAGCCTTAGACTCAGGACGGTCTGCCCTGGTAAATGGTATAACGATCCTGTAGCAATAAGTTTTGCCGCAAGTATCTTTCCTAGCCGTAGCTGTGTACCCCTATTTGCTAATTCAGAGCTTCCTAAGTTTAGTTCTTGTAAAAGCTTATCGAGAATATACCGTTCGACTACTTTTACCCTCCCTGATGAATTTAAATAATCACCCAATTGGGTAGCTAAAAGGCTTGAAAGACCGTCTCTTTCAGACAAAATTCCACTGTCCTTTATGTCTAAAAAGGTTAAAACCATTGGTCTAGAGGTCCACTGATCTTCAAGTAGAGGTTGAGCCTTTTGTTTTTTATAACGATCAACAAGCTCTTTAACCAATTTGTCAATCCGTTTACTCCTCTGGGCATCCCTTTGAAGTTCCAATATCTCTTGGGCCTTTTTGAGCAAAAGTGAAGTTATAGAATCTTGCTTATCAATCTCTAGAGCTTTTTTATAGTATGCTAAGGCCTTAGACCATTTTCCTTCTTTTTCATAAGTAACTCCCTTATTTGCCATGGCCTCCACATAATATGGATCAATGGAAATTGCCTTATCATAAAGCTCCCTAGCCTTTTTATATTCACCTGTGCTTGCATATAATCTTCCTAGTTGATTAAATCTTATTCCTTGTTGATATGGTTCTGCCTTATCTTTTTTAACAGCATGTTCAAACTCTTTTTTTGCCGCATTTTTTTCGCCCTTGGCATATAGGACATTACCCTTAATAACGTGTGGATAAGCCCTTTCTGGGGCCTTTTTTGAAACCTGATCTGCAAGCTTATAGGCCTTTTCGTAATTCCCCTTATATTCGTATACGGCTGCAAGACCTTCGGTACCAAGGACTTCTCCAATCCCTCCTCTTTGTCTAACTTTTGAAAATACCAACTCCGCCTTATCTGTATCTCCATTTTTAAGGGCTGCATAACCAGTTACAAGGTGTGCCTTTATATTATTTGGGTCTTTCTTGATAACCTCCTGGCCAAGCTTTTCTGCCATTTTAACCCTCTTTCTTTGGAGCTCCCTTTCTGCAATGCGCACAACCATTACCTCAAGGCCTTTTCCGCCACCTTGAATCTTATCCAATACCAAATAGTCGGGGCCGAGGATTATCACTGTTGGAAGAACTGTTAAGGCGTCAACCTTTTCTCCTATACCTTTGTCATCAATAAGAACTGGAAAATTTAGCATTTCTTTTTGAAAAAAATCTTTTGCCTTTTCTTTGTCAGAATTAGTTATGGCCCAAATCTTTAAATCCATTCCCTTATATCTTCTTACTATATTCTTAAGCCATAAAAGGCCTTCCTGGCTAGGCCGGGACAATGGATCAAAAAAATAAAGTATCATGAGTTGACAATTTTTCATTTGACTAAGATCATAAACCTTCCCATCTAGGCCTTTTAGCGAAAACGGTTCAAGCTTTTTGCAAAAGCCAATTTGAGGAACAAGCAGTGCAAAAATAAATAAAATAAATAAGATGTGTTTATTACTGTATTTCATAATGGCCTCCGATCTTATTCCTTAATTAGCCTAACATTTAATGGAACTGTTTTATTTTCTTTTAAATTTATCTGAGCCTCCCATGAGAAATATCCCACCTTTGTAATCCTTATTTCATGGGGGCCAGGTTTAAGCCTCATAGCCCTGGGAGTTCTCCCTTTAAAATTACCATCTACAAAGATACTTGCATCAGGTGGAATACTTGTCACATCTAGTATGGAGGTCACAACAGCCTTTTGGGAAAATCCCTCCTTGTTTTTAATAAAATAAAAATATCCAGCTAAAATCATAATTAATATTAAAGCTGTTCCAATTAGTGTTAATAAAATGCCCCTTGACACCTGCGTTCTTTTCGGGACTTTTCCTTCGTCTATTTTCACAGAAACAAGGGCTAACTTTAAATCTTTGGCAGTTTCAAAACGCCTTTTGGGATCCTTTTGCAAGCATTTAAGTATTACCTTAGAAAGAGAATTTGGAATTAGCGGGTTTATTTTTTCAGGTGGTACAGGATCTGAACTAGTAATGCTGTTAAAAATTGCAGAGAGATTGTCACCTCTAAATGGTCTTTTGCCTGTAAGCATTTCATAAAGCACTATTCCCAAAGAAAAGATATCTGCTTTTCCGCTAACTGGCCTTCCAAGTACCTGTTCAGGAGACATATAGGCTGGGGTTCCCAAAATCTCTCCTGCCTGTGTCTGGCTGGGGAGGTCAGGGTCTTCTATATGGGCAATACCAAAATCTGTCAGCTTTACATTTCCAGGACCATTGACAATTATATTACTTGGCTTAATATCACGATGGATTATCCCTTTTTTGTGAGCATAATCAAGGGCATCCGCAACTTGGACCCCAATATTTATCACCTGATTGAGGGATAGAGCCCCCTTTTTTATGAGGTTGCTCAACGGTTGACCTTCGAGATATTCCATGGCGATATAAATAGTGCCATGATCCTGTCCAATATCATAAATTGTTACTATATTAGGATGAGATAAACGGCCAACTGCCCTGGCCTCCTTCAGAAATCGATCAATAAAGGCCCTACTAGTGAGCCGATCTCGTCTCAAGACCTTCAGTGCTACTATCCGATCAATCTGGGGATCATGGGCCTTATAGACTATACCCATTGATCCCTTGCCAATCTCTTGAATTATCTCATAGCGGCCGTATTTATCCATGTTTCACCTTTTAATCCCGATGTAGGTGAAAAATTGGAAGATTCATTAAAGGCTTTTGTTGGTTATCTCTATGTTTTTCCTTATAAAAATAATCATCCATAAACTCTTTAATTGTCAAAAGAGGAATTATAAATCCCTGATTGTCATTGCCTCTTAAACGCCCTTTGATTATTCCAACAAAATTTCCGTTTGAATCAAAAACAGGGCTTCCACTACTACCTGGTGCCACAAATAAATCTACTTGCATTAAGATTTGGCCTTTCATATTTCTAGGGCCGACTACAATCCCCTTTGACAAGGTCAGTGTCTGGCCAAAGGGAAACCCCAAAGTATATATAGTAACACCTGCTTCAAGGTGAGAATTTCCCCATTTAATGGCTATAGATGATGGGAAAGAGGGAATTATCTTTATTAATGCCAGATCCTTTTCAGTATCTAGCTCTTTAATTTCCCCTTTGGCAGAAAAACCATTTGAAAATTCAATGGCTATATCCTTTACCTTTTCAATTTCATGGGCAGTAGTCAGTACGAGACCTTTATCAACTAAAAAAAGTCCAGATAGCTGTATTGGTGTATCTTCTTCCATAATTTCAATTCGAGTAACTAGCTCTTTAAAACTATGAAGAAAAGACGGCCATTCAGGGGTTGCATTTAAATCTCGTGGAAAAAATTTTCCGTCATGGGCACTTTGATCTTCGGCTTCAGAATCTGATAATGTTTTAGGATTTTTTCTAGTCATCCACGCGGTGAGACTAATTAAGAGATTTTTGCATTGTCCGGAATTTGAACAGCAGACTTTGATTGTTGAAGCTATTGGTGAATCAGTGAATAATAAAATTTCAAGCCCTAATAACCTATTTTTCCATTCTTCCATGCCTGAAGATTCATTATCCATAATTTCAAATGCAATATTTCTTTCCTGTGCCCATTTTTTTAACAGGTACTTAGCCTCAATATTTGTATATGGAAGAGATTTTATTATACAATTATTAGATGGATAGACCTTGTAAGAAAAAGTAAGGATAAATTCAAAAAAAATTACAAGCTTTATTAGCTTAAAATATTTTTTTGAGGAAAAGGACATTAACATCTTGTATCATATTATTTGATCAAAATACCTTTAACAGTATAACAGTAATATTATCTTTGCCTCCTGCTTCATTAGCTTGATTTACTAGAGCCTTTACCATCACCTTTATTGGCTGGTCAGTTATGAGAATCTTTGAGATCTCCTCATCAGAAACCATACTTGTTAAACCATCTGAGCAAATTAGAAATATATCACCATTTTTATGCTTTCCTTTTAAAATATCTAGTGCCAAGCTTTCACTAATACCAATTGCCCGTGTTATAACATTTCGCCTAGGATGCATCCTAGCCTCGTCTTTATTAATTAATCCTTTATCCACTTGATCTTGAACAAGCGTATGGTCTCGAGTTAATTGCCTAAGCCTCTTATTTCTAAATAAATATGTTCTGCTGTCTCCAACATGTCCAATGACATAACTTTTATTTAAGAAAACTAAAAGCTCACCTGTACATCCCATACCATGATGTTCCAGATTTGTTGTGGCATATTTTAAAATTGCTTCATTTGCCATCAAAAAAGCCTTTTTAATTAACTTAATGGCATATTCCTGATTCTTTATTGTTCTTAAAAAAGTCTTTTTAACAGATTCTATAAAAAGCTTGCTTGCAATTTCACCTGAAGCAGCGCCTCCCATTCCATCTGAAACTGCGAATACACCTTTATCTTTATCAACAAGGTAATTGTCTTCATTATTAGGACGTACAAGTCCCTTGTGAGTCATACCGAAAACTTCAAGCCTTAATCCCCTCTTAGGCAGAAATGAAAATAAACCCAACGAAATACCTTTTTCTCTAAGTAATGATTTTATTTCTTCCTTTAAAGATTTTTATCAATAAATGCAAGAGCATATTTTCAATTTAAAATAATGATGCTTAAAATATATACTTTTCAAGTGAATAAAGTAAGTTATTTTTGTACGTGAATTTTTACACGTAAAAAATATTCAGCCTTTAGGACACAACCAAGATATCTAATTAAAATTTATTGGAAAAATGTTTTGAAGGGATATAAAGTGGAGTAATGTGGTGGGCGGTACTGGGATCGAACCAGTGACTTCCACCGTGTGAAGGTGGCACTCTCCCGCTGAGTTAACCGCC
>JALXCD010000155.1 GCA_026991135.1 Deltaproteobacteria bacterium
GTGAGTTTAAGAATGCCAGGGAGCTTCGAGAAGGCCTAAGGAGCTATTTTGAGTTTTATAACCAGGAAAGATTTCACCAGAGTCTTGATAACAAGACTCCTGATGAAGTATATGAATTTTCCAAGGCTGCTTGATAGACAGGAAGGCGAACAAAAAACGGCAAAAAAACTGTCTAAATTTTGGGGACCATTTCAATCTAATTGGTGATGAATTTATCAAAAATAATTCGTCAAATTTTAGCCAAGTGTATATATGCTGCTTATGGAACTGATTTTTTTTCCTGCTATAAATGGTTAATCTCTACTTTTAACTGGAGTGTTGAAAAAAGGCGGGCATGGCGGTTAAAACGTTTAGGTGATATTTTAGAATATGCATGGAATAAGGTGCCTTTTTACAGAGAGTATTGGGGGGATCATGGAGTAGATTTTTTTAGGCCACGATCCTTGGAAGAATTGGAAAAGTATCCAATTTTGACAAAAGAAATTTTTAGGACGAATGCACCTTTGATTTGTTCAACAGAGTTAAATAACATTCGATATAGAACATGGCATACAGGAGGAACAACTGGAGAGCCTGTACATTACTATCGTGATTTAGAACAGTGGGTATTATGCGAAGCTTTCCATTTATGGGGTTGGACACAGTTAGGATATTCTTTTGGTGATCCAGTAGGTGTTTTAGCTGGAGGTTCTTTAATACCTGAAAAGACAAGCTTCGAAGGTGTTATAAGGAAGTGGCTACATAATAGAATTTTTTTATTTGGAATTGCTATGAATAAAGAATTAGCTTTAAGATATTATAAAATTTTTTTAAATAAAAAAATTAAATACTTATATGGTTATCCTTCTATTATTTATTTGTTCGGACGTTACCTTAAAAAATATGGTTTCAGTATACCATCTTTGAAAGCAGTTATTACAACTGCGGAGATGCTCACAAATCATTATAGAAATGGTATTGAACAATCTTTGGGTTGTGTTGTTTTTGATAACTTAGGGTGTAATGATGGTGGTTATGAAGCCTATGAATGTCATCATCATCATGGTTATCATTATAATGACTTACAATCAATATTAGAAGTTGAAAAAAGTGAATCTTCCGATTTTGGGAAGTTATTAATCACTAATTTATGGAATAGATCCATGCCATTCATTCGATATGAAAATGGTGATATCGTAACACTAGGTAATCAATCATGTCCATGTGGAGTCCCATTTCCCCTTATTTCTTCAATTCAAGGTAGAACAGCTGATATTTTGTATTTTGCAAATGGTAAATCATTAGCGGGTCCAGGATTAACTTTGATTTTTGCAAAAATGGATATACATAGTTGGCAGATTGTGCAGACCGGACCGTTAGAATTGGAAATAAGGATAGTTAGTTTTTCTAAATCTAAAAATGCTCAGTATGAAAAAGAAATTCAAAAAATTCTTGCTTATCATTTAGGAGATGAAGTTAAGTTAAAAATACGATTCGTTTCAGAATTAGAAAGAACAAGTGCTGGGAAATTAAAACGAATTTGGTGTGCAATTTAAGTTAATTAAAATGGCTATATCCGAATCTATTAACAGTCTGTTTCCTTATAAATAGTATAGTTTCTGGGATACAGGGCATTTTGTATGGTCCTAAAACAGGTGGGCATTTGTTCAGGTATATTCAGGTTGCCCATCATGATTCATCTTTGACAGTTGATAAAAAAATATAATGTAAAATCAATAGGATAAGGGCGCACAGATATTCCTTGGCTTATCTTTAACAAAAAAAGAAAAAAAAGAGTTTAAGTGGTCCCCCTTTTTAGACAACAGGTATTGTTCGCTTTCACTGTCATGAGATAGAAATATATAGAGAAAAATTTAAAAGGCAGTGAAAGGAGAAGGGAGCATGTCAAAGAAAAAGTACAGTGCAGAGTTTAATGCCAAGGTTGCGATAGAGGCTATTAAGGGGGAAGAGACCACAAGTGAGATTGGTTCAAGATATGGTATCCATCCAGGGCAAGTAAGGGCATGGAAGAAAGAGTTTTTGGAAAAGGCCTTTCTTATTTTTGACAATGACAGGAGAAAGGAAAAGCAGTTAGAAAAGAAAGTTGAGACTCTTTATAAGAAGGTGGGGCAGCTAACTGTGGAGAGAGATTTTTTATTGAAAAAGTCCGGTCTTCTATAAGTCCGAAAGAAAGAAGGGCCTTAGTAGATCCGGACATGAGGAAAATTATTAGCATAACCCGTCAATATGTTCTTTTAAATGTAAATAGATCGAGTTTGTATTATGAGAAGAGGGGGATCAAGGAAGAGGATTTAAAGATCATGAGGGCCATGGATGAGCAGTACTTAAAGACACCCTTTTATGGACGAAGGAGAATGACAATGGCCCTAAGGGTCAAGGGATTTAGAGTAAGCGAAAAGAAAGTAGCTCGGTTAATGAAGAAGATGGGTATTAGTGAAATATACCCAACTCCTAGAACCAGTGTCCCAGACAAGAACCAGATGTAACCAAGATATATCCCTATCTTTTAAAAGATCTTAAGATAACAAGACCCAACCAGGTATGGTGTTCAGACATAACCTACATACCCATGTCCAAGGGGTTTATGTATCTTTGTGTGATAATGGACTGGTATAGCCGTAAGGTTTTGTCCTGGAGCCTATCGAATACCCTTGATACAGAGTTTTGCAAAACATGTCTAAAAAGGGCCTTATTTACTCATGGAAGGCCAGAAATATTTAATTCAGACCAGGGAAGCCAATACACAAGTAATGCCTTTGTAGATATTTTAAAAGATAAAGGGATCAAGATCAGCATGGATGGAAAGGGCAGATATAGAGACAATATCTTTGTTGAAAGGCTTTGGAGGAGCCTGAAGCAAAAATTTATATACATACGTGAGTTTAAGAACGCTAGGGAGCTTCGAGAAGGTCTAACTCATCTTTAACAGTTGCCGTTACTCTCACCTTAAAAAATTCCTTTTTGCAATGAAAAATGTATCAGAGATGGGGTTATTTTGATAGATTTTTGAAGATTTTGAGATACCGCATCCAGAAGGGTGGTGCCAACTGATAATGATTTTTCTATTGAATTTAAAGTAAATTCTAGCT
>JALXCD010000156.1 GCA_026991135.1 Deltaproteobacteria bacterium
AAAGGTATTTTATTATTATTTTGATTATTGCATTTAGAAAAATCCTGTCAATATGAATTAGATCTTTTAATAACTAGGAAGAGGTTCAGAGAAGAAGTGGTTAAAATTTATTTTTGAGGTCTTTCCCAGGCCTAAATACAATCCTTAAACTGTCTTTACAGTTTGTAACCTTTCCTGTCTTTGGATTTTTAAAAACCTTCCCCCTTTGAGGTCTTAAGGAAAAGCTTCCAAGCCCTCTAATTTCTATTCTTCTTCCAGAAAAAAGGGCTTCTTTCATGGAAGAAAAGATTATATCCACAACATCAGAAAGATCTTCTTTTGTAAATTCCGGATGTAGCTCTTTTAACCTTTGAACAATATCTGATTTTAACATCTAGAGTTTTGACTGAGGCTGGATATTAAGTGGGGATTGAAAAAAGATATTCAGAAATCGAAGCATTGTCCGTGCCCCTGAATCTTCAAGTATCTCCTTTATGGCAGTAATCTTATCCTTTTCAGGATAACAAAGAACTGGTTCACCCTTAATCTTGGCAAACTCTGCTGCCTTTTTTATGGCAGTATTAAAATTCCCAATTTCGTCTATTAAACCAAGTTTCAGGGCCTGTTTGCCAGAAAATATTCGTCCATCTGCTATTTCCTTTACACTTTCGTAAGAAAGCTTTCGTCCACTTGCTACATCCCTGATGAACTGATCATGGACATCATCCATGACGGCCTTAAGGACCTCTCTTTCCTCATCTGTGAGATCCCTTGTTATTGAAGCAAGGTCTTTTAAGCGTCCACTTTTTATTACTGTGGTCTTTATTCCAAGTTTTTCTAAAAGCCCCCCTATGTTTGGAAGCTTCATTATCACCCCAATACTGCCAGTAACAGTTCCAGCATCAGAGACAATGTACCTAGTACCGCAAGCAGCATAAAAGGCACCAGATGCGGCTGTATTTACCAGTGATGCAACCACTGGCTTTATATTATCTGCCTGTCTTAAGGCCCTGAAAATTTCCTGGGATGCACCAACTGCGCCTCCTGGGCTATCAATCCTTACTATTATTGCCTTTATAGATTCGTCTTTCCTGAACTCTCTTAGATCCTTTAAAAAGGCATCGGGAGAGGTAATAACTCCTTCAAGCTTTAAAATCCCTATCTTCTCTCCAGAGGAAACAAGGGGGACATTTGCCTTTCCTGATTTAAATAAAAGGGTGAATATGATACCTGCAAAAAACAAAAAATTTAGGAGGGCAAGCCCTCCTATTGTAGCTAAAACTATAACAAACGTGCTTGGCCTTTTGGCCTTTACACCCTTTTCGTCTGCCAATTAACTTCCTTCCTTTTTACCCTTATCCTTAATTAATTCTTCTTGGAGCAATAAACCCAGGGTAGTAGGTGCTGACTGGGAAGAATATTCTGAAAAAAATGCCCTTTCCTCATCTTCTTTAAGTTGTTTGATGGAAAGGCCAATGCGCCTGTCCTTTGGAGAGACATTTATGACCTTTGCAGTGAGCTCATTACCTACTTCAAACTTACCTACTGGACTTTTTGGCCTGCCATGGGCTATTTCAGAAACATGAACCAATCCCTCAATTCCTTCCTCAAGCTCCACAAAGATGCCAAAGTCAGTAACATTGGTGATTTTACCAGTAACCTTGCTGCCTACAGGATATCTTTCAGGCGCAGATTCCCATGGATCGGGCTGAAGTTGTTTCACCCCTAAGGAGAAACGCTCCTTTTCCTTATCAATATTTAAGACAACGGCCTGAATTTTATCACCCTTTTTGTAAAGTTCTGAAGGGTGCTTGATGCGCTTGCTCCATGAAAGATCAGATACGTGAACAAGACCATCTATTCCCTCTTCTATGCCGATAAAAAGGCCAAAGTCTGTGATATTTTTTACTGTTCCCTCAATAATTGTGCCTTCAGGATACTTCTCTTTTACTACATCCCAAGGATTTGGATGAACCTGTTTAAGACCTAGAGATATCCTTCTGGCTTCTGGATCAACCCTCAATACTACCGATTCAACCTCATCACCAACTTCAACAACCTGCTTTGGGTGTCTAATTCTCCTGGTCCATGACATCTCGGATACATGTATGAGACCTTCAACCCCTTCTTCAAGCTCGACAAAGGCACCGTACTCTGTAAGATTAACCACACGACCCTTTACTTTTTCACCCTCTGGATATTTTTCAGCCACTCTGAGCCAAGGATCTTCAGTGAGCTGTTTAATACCAAGGGCTACCTTTTCCTTTTCTTTATCAAAGGAAAGGACTTTAACCTTAACCTTATCTCCAACCTTTAAGACCTTAGAAGGATGATCAACTTTTCCCCAGGAAATATCTGTTACATGAAGAAGTCCGTCTATTCCACCAAGATCTATAAATGCCCCATAATCTGTAAGGCTCTTTACCACACCTTCCCTGACCTGCCCTTCTTCCAAGGAGTCAAGTGTTGCCTTTTTCTTTTCTTCAAGTTCTTTTTCAATAAGTTCTCTTCTGGAAACAACTACATTTTGACGTTTTCTGTTATAATCTAGAATTACACATTCTATTTTTTGGCTTAAAAGTTTATCCAAATTGGGATGGGGTTTTATATCAACTTGGGAATAGGGCAAAAATGCCTTTACACCGCCGGCTCCATTGCCGATTAAAACAGTCAATCCTCCCTTTACCTTCGAAAGGACTGTAACAGTAATTGGTTCCTTTGCCTCGTGGGCCTTTACAATTTCATCCCAGACCTTTCTTCTTACGGCCTTTGCATAGGAAACCCTTAGGGTTCCATCGTCTGGATTCCAGCGATCTACCAATACCTCAATTGAATCTCCCGGCTGTACCAGAATATTTCCTTCAGTATCCTTGACCTCCCTTGCTGGGATGACGCCTTCGGATTTATATCCGATATCCACCATCACATAGTCGTCGGCTGTGCTGACAACAAGCCCATTTATAATTTCACCTTCTTGGAAGTTGCGAAGGCTTTGCTCAAAGAGCTCTTCAAACTGACCCATATCTTCGGTTTCTTCGTTTGAGTCAGTTGTTTGAACCTCACTATCTTGAGGTTTTAAGTTTTGAGCAGCATCTCCTGCTGCCTCCGCAGACGCACTGGCTGCGGACATTGTTGTGTCTTGTGTAACTTCTGTGGCCTTATCCATTTAAAAAATTCCCCCTACAAAACGTTAAATGTGGATTTATAACAAGAAGTCCCTAAAAGTTCAATGAACAAATTTTGGCAGTGGGTTGAGATGAATTGGGTTTTAAGACTTTTGGGGGACATTTAACGAGAACCCGGTAAATTTTTGTGAAAAAATTTGACTTTTTCAATACGAGAGCAATAACCTAATTTAAGAAGTCTTCTATAATAGAAAACCAGAAATTTCACTCTTGATTTAATGGGTCGTTATTTTTTAAATCTTGGTGGGTACTTACAAACGCCTTTTAACAATGATTCGAAAGCCAAGTCAAAACTATCGCACTTTGCAAGCTACCATGATAAATTTGTAAGAAAATACAAAGGATAAAACCCTGTCATGGAAAACATTCAAGAGTCTCCTACCTCAACTGAAAAAGGCTATATCAGTCATCTCAGGGATGGGATAGATATAGTTAGAATGGTTCTTTTCCTTAAGTTAAAGAAAAGACTAAAAGAAAAGTTTCAGGCCAAAAAGGGGAAGGAATTTGTAATGCTCTTAAGTGGAGCTGTAGTTAACGAACTTTTTGGCCTTAAGAACCCCAAAGAACCCTTTGCCACATTTTCAAAAGAAAATAAAAAACTTATTCAGGATGAACTTTCAAAGATACCAAAAACATTCCCAGAACTTCTTATCCCCATAACAGATTCCTTGAGGATGCATTTTTTCTGTAATCACGCAGAAGGGATGCCAGATCTTAGCGCAACAACCCTTGAAAGGGCTAGAAACCTTGGCATCCTCCTTGAAGATAGACCAACTCCCCTTCCAAAAAATTTTATGGAACTGGTCTATAAGATAGGGGAATCCTATGGCCTCATAACTACTCAGGAAAAATCCAAAGAAAATGGCAATGGTTGAGCTAAAAGAAAAAAAAGAGTTTAAGGAATTAAAAGATATATTTTCAGAAATTACCCACCTGAGAGGTATAAGAAGGCTTCTTTCCTGGGATCAAGAGACTTTTATGCCAAAGGCTGGCGAAAAGAATAGGGCAGACCAGATCGCCCTAATATCGACCCTCATTCACCAAAAACTTACTTCGAATGCATTAAAGGAAAATCTCTACTCCCTTCTGGAAGGTATTAATGCCAATGAACTCGATTCCGACAGGGCTGAACTAGTCATTTTAAGGGAGTGGAAAAGGGATCATGAAAGGGCGGTCAAGATACCAGAAACTCTCATAAAAGAACTTTCCTATAAAAGCGTCATTGCCCATGAAATATGGGTTAAGGCTAGAGAAGAAAAGGATTTCAACCTATTTTTGCCACATCTTTCAGAGCTAATAAAGCTCACAAGAGAAAAGGCCAAGTGCCTGGGCTATGAAGATCACCCCTATGACGCCCTTCTGGATGAGTATGAACCCTATGAAAGAACAAAGGATATTGATGAACTTTTTAATGCACTCATACCGCCACTAAAAAGGCTTTATAAGGAAATAATTGAAAGACTTAAAAGAAAAAAACGGCCTGATATCTCCGGGAAATATCCCATAGAACGCCAAAAGGCCCTTTCCCAGATTATGGCCTCAAGCCTAGGCCTTAAAAATCCATCGTCAAGGATTGATACGGTTGTCCACCCTTTTTCCACAAAAATTGGACCTGGAGATGTACGCATCACCACCAGATGGAATGAAAGGGATTTTACAGAGGGTATCTTTGGCATATTACACGAGGCAGGTCATGGCATATACAGCCAGAACCTTTTAGCCGAATACTATGGAACACCTCTTGGAGAATCGGTTTCCCTGGGAATACATGAGTCCCAGTCACGGCTTTATGAAAATATTATCGGAAGAAGTAAGGAATTTTGGGAATTTTTCTTTCCCATTTCAAAGGGCATATTCCCAGATGGGCTGTCAAACCTTGATCTAAACTCCTTTTTACTTGCAATAAACTGGGTAGAGCCCTCTTTCATAAGAGTTGAGGCAGATGAAGTCACCTATAATTTCCATATCTATTTAAGATTTACCATTGAAAAGGAACTCATTGAAGGAAGCCTTTCACCAGTTGACATACCTTTAAGATGGAACACTCTCTTTGAAGAACTACTTGGCCTTAAAATCCCGGATGATTCAAGGGGTTGCCTTCAGGATGTCCACTGGTCAGGTGCAGCCTTTGGTTATTTTCCCACCTATACCCTTGGAAATGTATATGGGGCCATGTTATTTGAAAAGGCAAAAGAGGAACTTCCGGGACTTTTTGATGACTTTAAGATGGGTAAATTTAGAACTATCACCAGATGGCTTGGAGAAAAGGTCCACAGCCAGGGTAGAAGATATAGGCCTAAAAATTTAATTGAAAAGGTAACTGGGAATAAGCCAACGCCCTCGGCCTTTTTAGATTATCTTCAGGAAAAATACAAACAAATCATCTAGGAGGTAAGCCATGAACAACTTCAAGGGCCAAATAGTTATTGGACTTTCCATCTTTTTGGGGCTGTTGGCCTTTGGCCTATCCATCAAATCAAGTGTTATTGCCTTTAAGCGATTTGAAAGGACAGTTACAGTCAAGGGGCTATCAGAAAGAGAGCTTCCTGCAGACACTGTTATATGGCCAATTGTATTTAGCACTGCTACAAATGACATTAATGAGCTTTATGATCAGCTTGACTATGAATCTGGTCTTGTCCTTAAGTTTCTTAAAGAACATGGAATCAAGCCCGATGAGATAAATATTGGAATCCCCGAAATAACAGACAAATTTGCTAGAAAATATAGCGACACCTATAGGGCAAGGTTCAGATACACGGCACAACAGACCATCACTGTTTGTTCAAAAAGAGTGGATACGGTCCGCTCCATCATGAAGGCAATGGTAGAGCTTGGGAAACAGGGGGTGGTATTTTCTGGCGATCCATATGAAACCAAACCTGAATTTCTCTTTACCAAATTAAATAAAATAAAGCCTGTTATGATTGAAGAGGCCACCAAAAAGGCTAGGGAGGTGGCACTTAAGTTTGCCAAGGACTCCAACAGCAGGCTAGGAAAGATAAAAAGGGCGAGACAAGGCCAATTTTCAATTAGAGACAGAGATAAAAACACGCCCTGGATAAAAAAGATACGGGTTGTATCAACTGTTGAATATTATCTCATTGATTGATTTTTCTTGAGGAGCCATTGATGAGCCAGGTAGTCACGAAGGGGAAAAATGGGACAGGCGCCTTTGAAAGAGTCCGCATTCTCCTTGACATGATAAAATTTGAACACACCATCTTTGCCCTTCCCTTTGCATATGTTGGAGCCTTTTTGGCAAAAAGGGGCATTCCGGATTTTTGGACAAACTTCTGGATACTAATTGCCATGGCAGGTGGAAGGACCGTTGCAATGGCTGTAAACAGAATAGTTGACCTTGAATTTGACTCAAAAAACCCAAGGACCAGAGAAAGGCCCCTTGTAAGCGGAAAGATAAACAAAAAAGAGGCCTGGCTCATGGTCATAATCGCAGCTATCTTTTATTTTGTTGCATGCTACAATCTTACACCCCTTGCCTTTAAACTTTCTCCCTTTGTACTCTTTGTCCTGATCTTTTATTCATATACAAAAAGGTTTACTTCCCTTTGTCATCTCTTTCTGGGATTTGCCATTGGAATTACCCCAACTGCAGGATGGATTGCTGTTAAAAATTCTATTGAATTAATACCTCTTGTATTAAGCCTTGGCGTAATGTTCTGGATTGCCGGTTTTGATATTCTTTATGCTTGTCAAGATGTGGATTTTGACAAAAAAGAGGGGCTTTTTTCAATCCCCTCTTCAGTTGGGGTAAAAAGGGCCTTTTTAATTTCAAGTATATTTCATCTCATAGCCTTTTTAGCATTTCTCATTACAGGTATCCTTTCAAGGCTCAACTGGGTTTATTTTCTTGGAATAGTTGCAGTATTTGTGCTCCTTCTTCTTCAAAGAAGGGTCGTTACTCCAGATGACTTAAGTAAGATGAATATTGCTTTTTTCAGGCTCAATGCAGCCATTAGCGTAATACTTTTTCTTTCAACAACCTTGGCTCTTATTTCAGGGACCTGATGCTACAAAAAAGACAGATATTAAGACAAAAAGTCCTTTCAAACACCGAAATTAGACCGAACATCTTTCTTTTAAAGGTAGCATCTCCTGAAATTTCCGTTAGCGCTACACCTGGACAATTTTGTATGTTGAGGGTCACAGAGGATGAAAGCAATGACCCTTTTCTAAAAAGGCCTCTTTCAATCCACTGGATCAATAAGGATACTGGAGAGATCCAATTTCTTTACAGGATTGTTGGGAGGGGAACCGAGCTTTTATCCTTAATAAGGGAGGGGGAAGAAATAGAATTAATAGGCCCTCTAGGCCAGGGTTTTAAGATAGAAGATAAAGAGATCCCCATTATTGTTGGGGGGGGACTCGGGATTGCTCCCCTCCTTTTTCTGGCTGACATTTTAAGGGGCACAAGGGGTGTTGTCATACTTGGAGCTGTGACAAAGAGTCATCTTCTAAGGCTTGGCGCCTTTAAGGAATCTGGTCTTGAGATACTTGTTGCCACTGAAGATGGCAGTTTTGGAAACAAGGGCCTTGTTACAGAGGTATTTGATAGATTAATGGCCCGGCTTGATGAGTCTGACAGAAAAAGGTGTATGGTCTTTTCCTGTGGCCCCTTTCCTATGCTTAGGGCCCTCTATCATCTTTGTAAAATCTATGGTGTAAAGTGTCAGGTCTCCCTTGAAACCTTTATGGCCTGCGGAACTGGCCTTTGCCTTGGCTGTGCGGTGAAGGCCCGGGAAGGCTTTTTGCATGTCTGCAAAGATGGACCATGTGTTGATGCAAAACTCATAGACTGGGAAGGTTAAGGTTGATTGATCTTAAGGTAAAAATTGGCACCCTGAGGCTAAAAAATCCGGTCCTTTTGGCCTCTGGAACCTGTGGTTATGGAAAAGAGCTTTCTGATTTTCTGGATGTCTCAATGCTCGGAGGCATAGTGGTCAAGGGTATTTCTCTTGAGCCCAGAAAGGGTAATCCCCCTCCCAGGATATGTGAAACCCCGTGTGGACTTTTAAATTCAATCGGGCTTGAAAACGTAGGAGTAGAAAGGTTCATCAGTGAAAAACTGCCCTGGCTAAAGGATAAGGGTGTTACTGTAATAGTAAATTGCCTTGGAAATTCCATAGATGAATACAGAGAGCTTTCAGGCCGCCTTGGAAATGTAGATGGGATTCATGCCCTTGAGATAAACATCTCGTGCCCCAATGTGAAAAAAGGGGGGGCCCTTTTTGGCACAGATCCAGAACTCACCTTTAAGGTTACAAAGGCGGTTAGAGAAGAGACAGATTTACCAATAATAATAAAACTTTCTCCCAATGTTACAGATATCTGTGAAATAGCAAGGGCCTGTCAAGAAGGCGGAGCAACGGCCGTGTCCCTGATTAACACCCTTCTTGGAATGGCAATAGATATAGAGAGAAAAAGGCCTTTTCTCGGAAATATTTTTGGGGGCCTTTCTGGCCCTGCAATAAAGCCTGTTGCCCTTCGGATGGTTTGGCAAGTGGCAAGATGCGTGGATATCCCTGTTATTGGAATAGGAGGGATTACAAGTTTTAAAGATGCCATTGAATTTTTTATGGCAGGGGCCACAGCCATTCAGGTTGGAACTGCAACACTAATAGATCCCACATCATCAGAAAAAATCCTTAATGGCATTATTGACTTCATGAAAGAGAATAACTATCTAAAAATAGCCGATATGAAAATTAAGGATTAATTGGATAAATATTAACCAAATTTTAACATAATTTTTCTTGACAAAAAAAGGTTAAGAAGTTAGATAGGCAAGCCTCTAAAGTCTAGGGATTACCCGAACTCTTTAGATCGAGCCAGTTCTAAAAATCACAGACTGAGACAATTGCTTTAGAGGGAAGATAAGGCCCCTGATGAACAATCAGGGCTAGTTAAGAATTTTGTTTTTAAATCGAGGTAGAAAGGCCATGAAAAAAGATCCAAAAAAGGTTAGAAACATTGGAATCAGCGCACACATTGACGCTGGTAAGACAACCCTTACAGAAAGGATTCTCTATTACACCAACAGGATCCATGCCATTCACGATGTAAAGGGGAAGGATGGTGTTGGTGCCACAATGGACTTCATGGAGCTAGAAAAGGAGCGTGGCATCACCATCACCTCTGCTGCAACCTATTGTGAATGGAATGATCATGAGATAAATATCATTGATACCCCTGGGCACGTGGATTTCACCATTGAGGTTGAAAGGGCCCTGAGGGTGCTGGATGGAGGAATACTGGTCCTTTGCTCTGTTGGTGGCGTCCAGTCGCAGTCAATTACTGTTGATCGCCAGATGGCAAGGTACAATGTCCCTTGTATAGCATTTGTAAATAAATGTGATAGAAGCGGTGCTAACCCCATGAAGGTTGTGGAACAGCTCAGGGAAAAGCTCAAGCACAATGCAGTTGCCATGCAGATTCCAATCGGCCTTGAAAACGACTTTCAAGGAGTGGTTGACCTTTTAAAGATGAAGGCCATCTATTTTGAAGGTAAGCAGGGTGAAAAGGTGAGAATTGATGAGATCCCTGAAGAACTTAGGGAAGAGGCCGAGGCAAAAAGAGAAGAGCTCATTGATGCAGCGTCCATGTTTTCTGATGAGCTTATGGAGGCTGCCCTTGAAGGTGAGGTGACAGAAGAGCTCTTGATTGATGCAATTAGGACCGGAACTCTTAAAAGGGAACTCACCCCAGTCTTTATGGGTTCAGCCTATAAAAATAAGGGTGTTCAACCCTTACTTGATGCCATTACAAGGTATCTACCCCATCCGGGAGAGGTAGAAAATGTTGCCCTTGACCTCGAAAAGGATGAGGAGAAGGTCGTTCTGGAATCCGACCCGGAAAAACCCCTTGTTTCACTGGCATTTAAGCTTGAAGAGGGAAGATACGGCCAGCTCACCTACATAAGGGTATATCAGGGAACCCTTAGAAAGGGAGACTTCATTGTAAATTCCAGAACAGGCAAAAAGGTCAAGGTAGGTAGAGTTGTCAGAATGCATGCCAATCAGATGGAAGATATAGAAGAGATCCCTGCTGGCTACATTGGTGCACTTTTCGGTATTGACTGTGCTTCTGGTGACACCTTCACATCCCCTGGCATTCGCTACAGTATGACTTCTATGCATGTGCCTGAGCCTGTCATTTCCCTTGCCATTGTGCCAGAGGACAATAAAAGCCAGCAGAATATGTCAAAGGCCCTTTCCCGTTTTTCAAAGGAAGATCCAACCTTCAGGGTCAAAGTTGATCACGAGACTGGAGATACTATTATTTCCGGAATGGGTGAGCTTCACCTTGAGGTATATATTGAAAGGATGAGGCGTGAATATAACGCAATTGTCCATACGGGAGCGCCGCAGGTGGCCTACAGGGAAACCATCACCCAGAAGGCGGACTTTAACTACACACACAAGAAACAAACAGGTGGTGCCGGGCAATACGGTAGAGTTGCAGGATACATGGAGCCCTTTGACGGCGAGTTTGAATTTGTAAACAAGATCGTTGGAGGCGCAATACCTTCTGAATTCATCTCATCGGTTGAAAAGGGCTTTAGAAGCGCCATGGAAAAGGGACAGCTTTTGGGATTTCCTGTGACAGGAATAAGAGTGGTCATAAACGATGGTCAGGCACACTCAGTAGATTCTTCTGATACTGCCTTTCAGGCGGCAGCGCGCGGCGCCTTCAAGGAGGGCTTTCAAAAGGCAAAGCCTGCAATCCTTGAACCCATAATGAAGGTTGCAGTCGAAACACCTTCTGAATTTCAGGGTGCTGTTATGGGAAGCCTTAACCAAAGACGTGGTATGATACTTGGCGCACAGGACGAGGGAGATACCTGTGTAATCGAGGCAGAAGTGCCACTTTCTGAGATGTTTGGTTATTCCACTGACCTTCGTTCCCTTACCCAGGGAAAGGCCCAGTTTACCATGGAATTTTCCTGCTATCGCCAGGTACCTCAAAATATCTCAGAAGAACTTATTAAAAAGGCACAGGAAAAGAAGAAAAAGGCTGCCTAATTAATGGAATGGAAAAAAGAAGAGAGCTTGCCAGGTCTTTACAAAGTGGGCCTGGCAGTAGCAATAATATCATCTACTTGCGGGAAAGGTCCATCACAATGTTAAAAAGAGAGTTAATTCTAAGAAACCCTTTAAGCATAGTTAAAACAGAAGACAAAGAGCCCTTAAAGGAAGGCCAGTTTGGGGCAGTCCTTGCCAAGGCGGGTGTAGGTAAAACCGCTTTTTTGGTACAGCTTGCCCTGAGCAACCTTTTAAGGGATAGAAATGTCCTTCATGTAAGCCTCACCCAGCCTGTTAGAAAGGTATGTCTCTGGTATGAAGAGGTCTTTCACAATATCTCACAGGAATACCAAATAAAAAATACCACCGAGCTTTGGGAGACCATTCTTCCCCACAGATTCATAATGACCTTTAACAAAAATGACTTTTCCATTGACCGGTTTGAAGAACGGGTTAATGACCTTACCGAACAGGGAATATTTTTCCCCCAGCTTGTCATTATTGATGGACTGGATTTTGACGAAGGAAGCAGAGAATCCCTTACTGAGCTAAAGATACTTGCCAGAGAAATGGGTTTTCCTGTGTGGTTTGCCATTACAGTTGGCCCTGATGAGGTTCTTAAAAAAGGGACCTTGCCTACAAACGTGGAGCCAATTTCCGATCTTTTCGAGATCCTTATCGGTCTTAAGGCCTCCAAAAAGGAGATAAATATTTTGCTTCTTAAGGGTGAGCCATCAAAGGATGAAGAAAATGTCTATCTTGACCCTTCAACCCTTCTTATAAAAGACAGAAAATAAAAGGTGCCTGAAAAACTTCTTGAAATAAAGAACCTTTCTATAGCTATAAAGGAAAAAAAACGCTCCTTGCATCCTGTAAGGGGCGTTTCTTTTTTTATAAATAAGGCCCAAAGGGTATGTCTTGTTGGAGAGTCGGGCTGTGGAAAGACATTAACCGCCTTTAGCATAATGAGGCTTTTACCAGATGATAAATTTTCATTAACCGGCTCAATTGAATTTGATGGAAAATCCATTTTGGACCTCTCACACGATGAAATGAGAAGGCTCAGGGGAAAGGCCATCTCCATGATATTTCAAGAGCCAATGACCGCACTGAACCCGGTATTTAAGATTGGTGACCAGATAGTTGAGGCAATCCTTGTCCATGAAAGACTTAAAAAGGAAAAAGCAAAGGAACGTGCCATTAATATGCTTTTCAAGGTAGGAGTGCCTGAACCTGATATAACCTTCAACCAGTATCCCCACGAACTTTCAGGAGGCCTTAGACAAAGGGCAATGATTGCAATGGCTCTTTCCTGTAGTCCAAATCTATTGATTGCCGATGAGCCAACAACGGCCCTTGATGTGACCATTCAGGCACAGATACTGGATCTATTAAGAATGCTTTCTGACTCCTTGGGACTTACCCTTTTACTCATTACTCACAATCTTGGAGTGGTTGCCCAGATTGCCCAGAAGGTCCTTGTAATGTACGCTGGAAAGATAGTTGAAGAATCACCAGTTAAGGACCTCTTTAAGGAGCCCTTGCACCCTTATACAAAGGGACTTATAAAGTCAGTTCCCTATGGACAGAACATTAAAGGTAAAAGGCTTTATGCAATTCCAGGGCATGTTCCAGGTATTGAAAATATTCCAGGCGGATGTGCCTTTTACAAAAGGTGCAATCATGCAAAAGAAGTCTGCTCAAAGAGACAACCTGAACTTTTGACTTTGGGAAATGGAAGAGGAGTTGCCTGCCATCTTTATTAAGCTAGTCAATGCCCCACAAACGCATGCCCAATCCTGACATTCTCATTGTGGGCTGAGTAATAGCGCGTCTTAGTGCCTCTTTTGCCCCAATTATTGTAATCTTTTCCCTGGCCCTGGTTATGGCCGTATAAAGAAGCTCGCGTCCAATTATGAGGCTATCTTCCCTTGGAAGAATAAAAAGGACTCTTTTAAATTCAGAACCCTGACTTACATGGACTGTAACTGCCCATGCAGGTTCAAATCGCGGAAGACGGGAAGGGGCCAGGAACCTGATTCCTTCATCCTTTTGCAAAAAGCCCACCTTCAGTCCATCCTCCATTTTCCAGGTAATTCCTATATCTCCATTAAAAAGACCAAGTTCATAATCATTTTTCCTGATTATTATGGGAAGGCCGTGGTGTAAACCATGCTCAAATAAATTTTTACCAAAAAAGCGATTAGAGACAAACTGATTTAAATTTTTGTTCCCAAAAGGTCCTTCTTTAATGGCGCAAAGAATCTTAAATTCTTCTAAAAGCCCTAGAGCTGAAGAAGGTTCCTTTTCTTTTTTTACAGCCTGAACGAATACCCTCATTTGGTATTCAATGAAGGAAGAAAGCTTGATGTCCTTTATATCAAAAAATTCTATTCCCTTTAGATCAGGCCTTTTTAAAAGATCAAAAGCAGTGTCAAAATCCCCCTTGTTTACAGCATCAGATAGCTCGTAAATACCGCTTCCTTCTTTAAATCTAAAATTGTGGCAAAGGGTTATGATGGAATCGCGTAAATCTGATACTTTCTGGTCTCCTTCCACTTTATTTATAGGCTCACCAATGGCCCTTGCCATTTCAAAAAATTCTTTTGAATAGACAAAACTCCCTGTTCCTTTACAAATATCTGAAAGGACATTTCCCGCTTCTACTGAGGCCAACTGATCTTTGTCCCCAACGAGTATCAGCTTTGATCCTTCGCCAAGTGCATCAATCAGATGATACATCATTGGAAGGTCAAGCATACTCACTTCATCAACTATGATGACATCAAAATCTAGAGGATTTTGGTTATTGTACCTAAAGACCCCCTGTCTCTTCCCACTACCTAGCAATCTGTGGACTGTGATTGCCTTTTGAGCTAAAAGTCCTTCATAAATAGCCTCAACAATTCCAGCAAGGGCCTTTTCCTTTTTTAGGACTGGAATAATAGCCTCAAAGACAACTTGTATAGACTCTGTTAACCTTGATGCAGCCTTTCCTGTCGGTGCTGAAAGGGCAATCCTTAAATCCGAACCCTTGATGGCACTTGACATTGAAAGAAGCAGAATTATTGAGGCAATGGTCCTTGTCTTTCCAGTTCCAGGTCCTCCAGTTATCACCAGCAGATCCTTCTTAAGGGCGTTTAGACAGGCCAATTTTTGCCAGTTTGGACTTGTGGGACTGGCAGGAAAAAGCTTATCTAATATCCTAAGCTCTGTGTCTGTAATGGACATTGAAGGACTTTTTGAAAGTTCCAGGAGTCTTTGAGAAATACTCTTTTCAAAAAAAAGATATTTTTGGATGTAAAGGTTATCTTTTTCCAGGGCCATTGGCCGAATATCTGATGAAGTCCCAAGAACCGTGGGAAATTGGTCCAAAGATAAGGTGATGGAGTTAAAATCAAAGCTTTTTTTAAATATTTTATAAAGGCCCTTTTCACTGGCATATTCCTTTAAAAATCCTGGATTGAGCTTTAAGCAGGTATGGGAGTCTTCTATTGCACAGGCACAAAGATAACAAAGGGCACAAATCTCTTTTGAAAGTCCAGGCTCTATCCTTTTTAGAAATCTTACAAATTCTACACCAGAAGATTCAAGTTCACCCAAATACCCAGCCAAAAAGAAGGATTCAAAAAAATCTCTTTTTTCAGGTGGTTTCAAATAAAATGGCTCCATGATTTCAGTCTTTTACTGGAAAAATTTTCCTGGCTAGTTTTTATAAAATGGGAAGCTTTTCCTTAAGCCTTTCCTTAAGTTCATGCCTTGAAATAAAAAGGACACCATATCTTGAACCATTTTTTTTGTGCCCGGCTCCTCTTAAAAATAGATAGATTGCACCTTTTACAAGGGGCCTTTTGTCATTTTTTGAATATATTCTTTTAAGATAGGTCTCAAATGCCTTGATGTAGATTGCAGCCTGAAGCCAGTAGTCATGTGCATCCATGGCCATCTCCATATTTTTTCTAGAATAATCCTCAATGGCAGGCCCAAGCCAATTGCTTTTATAATCAAGGCAGTAATATGAATCACCAAATTTAAAGGTAAGATCAATGAACCCCTTTATCACCCCTCCTTCAAGATCATCAAAAAGCCTAGAATAAATTCCGATCTCTGCCCTGTTAAAGGACATGTGAAAGTCCATTTCCTTTACCATATTGCCTTTTTCTATATCTTTAAGCCTTAAACCAGGTAAAATCTCTGTGCCAAAAATATTGTAGATATGTTCTGAAAGGACACAGGTCCACTCTTGATCAAAACCATATTCATTGATTAAATCCTTTGCCCTTTCAAAGATTTCATCCCTTTCTGCATCAAAATCAATTGTTTCCAGCAACTTATGAATAAGATCTCCTGCATGGGTACCCTTTGGAAAGGCTAAGATTGAATGTGTTTTCCGAAGATCATGGGGATCTTTTGCCATATCGAGTTTTAGAAAAGATGAATCAAGGTCCTCAACCAATGCCTCATTTGCTATGGAAGAATAGCTTAGCCTTCTCCATGACCAGGGTGCAAGGGGAAGGCGCCTAATCTTTGGAACATCAAAAAGATAATCAGAATATCTTTCTGTTATTTCCTTTTCTTTAAAGGATTTTACATCTAAGAACTTTTCATCCTTAAAAAATGCTTCGAGCCCCTTTTTGCCATATAGCTTCCCAAGATATCTTTTTAACTTTTCCTCATTATCCTTTACTTCACCTTCTAAAAACGCAGCATGTTCATTTAAAAGCCCATTAAAAAAGCCGCCTTTAAGTGCCAGATAGCACTTTGCCTTGGCCCTGGTAAGTGCCACATAAATCAATCTCTGGGTTTCGGAAAATGCTTCTTTTTCCTGTTCCTCCCTATGCTCATTATGAGAACCCTTGCCTTCCATGCCCTCAAAAATTCCCGTTAGCCACCTTTTAAAATCCCTGTCTTCAGGCCTTTTTGGGGCAGTTTCAACCACATAGGAACTGCACCTGTGACAGAAATAATAATCATTTGGCTTTGGATTCATTTCATCCAAAAAGGGCAAAAAGACAACTGGAAACTCAAGCCCCTTGCTCTTGTGATAGGTCATGATGTTTACAATATTTTCATCTGTCTCTAGCCTTAGCTCATGCTCTTCCTCAAGCTCCCTTGGATTTTCAATATTTTCCTTAAGCCAGGCTATAAGCCTTTCACCACCTTCTTTTTCCAACTCCGCCTTGGAAAGAAGCTCTGAAAGATGCCTTAAATTTGTAAGGGCCCTTTCTCCATCCCTGCTTGAAAGAAGTCTTTCAGGCACATTAAATCTTTTAAAAAGGGTCATTAGCATGGGAAAGACTCCACTTTGTTGCCAGATGAGCTTAAGCTCATGAAACTTATCACATATTCCATCCCATCCTTCTAAATCATTTTTTAGTTCTAAAAGCTCCTTTGCAGAAACGCCCAAAAGCCTTGTGCAAAGAGCTGCGGATACGGCCTTTGAATCTAAAGGATTAAAGATACCATTTAATACATACAAAAGCTCTCTAGCCTCAAAGGAAGAAAAAACACTATTTTTTCCACTATAAGCAAAGGGAATTCCAAGCCTTGTAAGTTCCCTTGCTACGATCGTAGCCTCATAATGACTCCTGACCAAAACCGTTATATCCCCTGCTGTTAAGGGCCTCTTCTTAACATCTCCTTGATATATCCATGCCCTTTTTTGCTGGCCCAAATAAATCAGCCTTTTTATTTCAAGACAAAAAAGCCTTTCAGTGGGGATTTCGTTTATATTGTTGGCTGAGACATTACCTGAAACGTCATCAATCAAAAACTCAAACCCTTCTTCCCTATAGCCATCTATAAAAAGCCATTCTCCCCTCTGAGCCGTGACCCGTTGATAACGGATTCCATCAAAAACAAAGGGATTTTCATCCTGATTTAAGAAAATTTCATTTATTATTTCGACTAGTTCAGGGTTTGAACGCCAGTTTCTTGAAAGGCTAAATATCCTTGTTTCTGGTATCTTCTTTTTTGCACGAATATAAGTAAATATATCCGCCCCTCTAAAGCCATAGATCGCCTGTTTGGGATCGCCAATAAGAATAAGGGTAGATTTGTTATAATCATCATAGATTCTTTTAAAAATTTTCCATTGGATTGAGTCTGTATCTTGAAATTCATCTATCAATGCAACAGGAAATTTATCTCTAATCTTATGACTGAGTATCTTTCCAAACCTTTTATGATAAATTGCATCCTTAAGATTAAGGAGCATATCATCATAGGAAAAAAGCATCTCCTTTTGTTTTTCTTTTGATACATAATCAAGTGTAAAGGCTATTGAATCACGCAAAAGGGCTGAAAATAGTCTTTTCTCAATACCTTCGTAAAAAAAATAGAGCCTCTGAATACCTGAAATTAACGAGTCTTTTAAAATGAGATCATGATGCTTTTTTAAAAAGGAACGACCTGATTCTTTCCATTTTAATAATAGGCTTTCTTTAAGTTTTTTTCTTGTACTGATATCTATTTTTTTAAGGTCCTTTGATTTACTTGAGACAAAGGCATCAAATAAAAAGTCCAAATTTTCTCCAGAAGCAACATTACTTAAATCCAATAAGGGAAGACCTGGTATTTTTGAATCATGTCTTGGAGAAAAAGAATCTAGTTCCGAAAAGGCCTTTTTTAACCCGGTCTTAAGTCTTCTGACCATCATCTTTTTAATGGCGTCACGGGAAATGAAATTCCCGATTATTTCATTTATAGGCTCAAGGAAGGTATCTATTGCTTCCTGATAAAAGGTTTCAAGTGTCTTTAACGATTTTGCGGAATGTGTTTTTAAAACTTTCCCCAATTCCTTAATTTCCCTTTCAAAGGTAAAGAATTCTTCTATCACCTCTTGAAGGGATATTTCTGGAAGTATCTTTGGCCTTGGAAGGGAAAGATAGGGGTATGCCCTTTGGAAAAGGCCTTGGGGAAGGGCCTCTCCAAAGAGATTGATGGCCTTTTTAATAAGCCACTCTTCTTCTTTGTAGAACCTTTTTCGAACATATTCAAAAAAATTTAATCTGTAGAGTTCTTCCTGAGACTTAATAACCTTTTTTTCAAAAAGGGTGCCGGATTCAAAGGAAAACTCGCTAAGCATTCGTTGACAAAAGCCATGAATGGTAAAAATAGCAGCTTCATCCAGCCTTAAAAGGGCCTCTTCCACCCGTTGAATAAGTATATCCTCGGTAAGCCCCTTCCTCTTTAATGCCTTAAAAAGGTGTAAGATAAAATCGTCTTCAATATCAGATATTTTGCCTTGCAGAAATAAAAGGGCTTCTTTCAGCCTTACACCTATCTTAAATCTCAATTCCTCAGTTGCTGCCTTGGTAAAGGTGACAACCAGAATCTTTCCTGGCAAAAGTCCCCTTTCCATAACAAGCCTTAAGTAAAGGCTTGTGATACCATGTGTCTTACCGGTTCCTGCACTTGCTTCAATAAGGGCATGGCCCTTTAACGACATCTTTACAGGGTCAAACGTTTGCATTTGCAAATTTCCTATGATTTTGCATGCAAAAGAGGAAGAAAAAACTTTAGAGAAAGCTCAATAAATTCTATTTCTTTTAGAAATGCCATAAGGCCATCATATTTATGCAGACCTTTAAAGGCATATTCCAGCCACCTGTCTGTTGCCCAATATTTTCCATTTCTTTTCCTGAACTCTTCATTTTTCAATATTGCATTAATGGCCTCATTACACTTCTCATCTTCATACAAAAGGGGCATTATCTCTTCTATGTCTGAAAGGGAAACAGGAGAATCATCCCTGTTGTGAAGTTTTTCTGCTATCTTTTTTGAAAAGCGAGGCAGAAAATAAAGTGGACGCCTTAAGCCCTCAAGGTAGGTAATAAAAAATTCTTTAAAAATCTTATTGGAAATATCATCCTCAAGGATTCTCAATCTCACTTCCTTGGATTTTGGACTGACTATTATACTAATTTTTCCGTCGCTATCTTCGTTAAATATTCTTGAGATTATAATATGCTTTATCCAGAAAACAGAAAGATAAGAATCAGTTAGCTTTCTATGGGAAAACTCCAACAGTCCCCCATCATTCTTAAGATTCCTTAATGCCCCTTCAAGATCTATAAAAAGTTCCCCTTCTCCGTCCTTAACCTTGATCATTTCTTTAATATCAAGGACATCTTTTGAAAGACCATATTTTTTTAGGGCCTTTATTAGTTTTGGCAGATTGACCCCATTTAGAAGGTGATATTCCCAGTGAATCTTTGCCTGATTTCCAGGGGGAAGAAGCCCCATTGCCCTTGACCTTCTAAAGGCATACTCCCAAAAAAGCAGGATCTCTTTTGTAGAGACCTTTTGGGGAAAATCATTAATTTTTTCAGACAAAGGCTCTTTAAAACCTTCCATTATAATCTCATTGACTTTTGGGTCGGGCCTTTGGGGTTCTGTTATCTCAAGAAGGGTCTTACCAATATCAAGATCAATTCCCAGTCTTTTTCTCAAAAAGTGTCTTACAGGATGTGAAAAAAACCAGGCAAAGTCATCCACCGATACCTTTGAATAAAGCTTCATTTCTTCATCAGTCAGAGGAAGTGGACCATGGCAGAGCTTTAAAAGGTGAGCATCTTTATCCTTAAAAATTTTTTGTGCGTGCCATTCCTTTGCGTAGGTGGGTGGAAGCCATTTTTCATCAGTATCTCGATACCTACTGCTAAAGGGCTGAAGAGGGTGTTCCACAAATATAAGGGGTCTTATGGAATCTCCATCTGTTCTTTTGAAGGAATCTTCAAGATAATCTAAAAGCTCTTGAACCACAGAGGAAGGATTCTTTTCAGTGTTATCCCGTTCATTTTTGCCAGTAAAACTAATCCAAAGCATCTTTCTGGCAGCACAAATGGTCTCAAGGAAAAGGTATCTATCTTCATCCCTTGGATTTCGATCCCCAGGCCTAAGGTCCCTGGCAATAAGATCAAAGGAGGGGAATCTTACCTTCCTTGGAAAATCTTCATCATTCATTCCAAGAAGGCAGATTACCTTGTAAGGAATAGTCCTCATGGGAATAAAGTTTGAAAAAAGGACCTTCCCAGTGATCTGGGAGCCATGAGGGAAAGCCCTGCAAAGACTCCTTTTAACAACAGAAAACATCTCATTAAACCCAAGTGCTTCTATGCCTTCGTCTTTCATTTTTTTAACAATATCCAAAAGGGTGGCGTAAAGGTCCTTGACCTTTTCATCTTGAGCTGGCTCCTTTGATAAAAAGGTCTTCATGACCAAAAGGAACCATTCCCTCCATTGTTCTGGGCTAAGCCCTATCTTAAGCTCTTTGGGGCTACAAACTATCTCCTGAAGGCCATGAACAAAGGACGAAAGGATTGCCAAGGACCGGACTTCCGAACCCTCTATTGGACATTCAAGGGGATATATACCTGTTTCTTTAAGTATCTCATCTCCTTTTCCTTCCATACACCAAGAGGCAAACATTCTATCAATGCCAAAAAGCCAGGTATTTTCCCTTATGTCTAGACCCCTTGAAATGGTATTAAAACCAGTCCGGATATTGCTATCAGCTATCCATTCCCTAATATTTGAAATATCCCCCTCATCAATTTCCAGATGTTCCATAACTGGCTTTAAGGATAAAAGGTCATATACCTCCTGGGAATTAAAATGCTTAAAGGGAAAAGAAATAATCCTTAAATAGGCCCTTGCAACTGGATCGTCTTCCTCAAAGGACCTATCACCAATGCTAAAGGGTATGAAACGTTCCTTTGGAGTTGAACCAAAAACTGCCTCTATGTAAGGTCTATATTTTTTTAAGTCAGGACATAAGACAAGACAATCCCTTGGATTTAATGACAAATCGCTATTGAAGATATGGACAAAAAAATCATGAAGTGCCTCCACCTCCCTTAAAGGGCTGTAACAGCTATTTATCAAAATGGATCTATCTTTATCCTCTATTACACCCTTATCGCCATCTCTCAGCCTATTCAGCAAGATATCTTCTTGGAGCATCTCAAGAAGGCTTGTTGCCTTTTGAGAAGGCATTTCTTTTGGCGAGATAAAAATCTCCTTGCTTTTAAAGGAATCAATCTCAAATCCTTTGGACAAAAGCCTTTCCCAAAAGGCCTTCCCTGACTGACCTAGTGAAGAAAGAAGCTTATGCCCCCTTAGATAAAGGTGACTTATTCCCTTCCAGTCTTTTATTCTTTTAAAGAAGGCTCTTTCCTTTTCTGGGGCTAAATCAAGCCAGTATTCTTTGCATGGATTAAAGACAAATAATTGCACCTTTGTAAATCGTGAAAGCCCTCCCAAAATATCTAGATGTAGCGGTGAAAGATATGAGATGCCAAATACGAAAAGATCCCTTGGAAGTGTTAGGTTTAAATTCGTCTCATTATAAAGGGCAGTTAATAACCTTCTTAGATAATCGGTTCTGAATCTTGCCCCCTTTTTCGTAGAAATCCTTTTCCAAATATAAGCCTGCCAACCGTATTTATCTAAATCTTTTCCCTTTTCCCATTTAGCCAGAATATCAAAGCGATAATTTAAGTAGCCATCAAAAACCCTTGCTATTTCTGATGCCAAGGGGAAAAAATCCCTTTTATCTCTATCTCCTAAAAGCTCTTTAAGTCCTATAAGCCCTTCTTCTGGCTCTGATCTGTTGGTTAAATCCAGCAGTTCTTTAAAAACAGACCACTCAAGTTCTTCCTGGGTAATAACTTCTCTTGATATATTCTCACCCAAGAATCTTTTAGAGATTTCCCAAAAAAAAGAGCCTACCAGTCGAAAATCAATATTTGCACAGATGCCGTGCCGCTCTGAAAATCTTATTGAAAACCACTGGGCCATTTCAAAGTTATTTATGAGAACCGTAGTGGATTCAAAAGGAGAACCCTCGTTTTTGGAGTCCATGATAAGATCAGAGGCCAGGTCTGCCAGGGCTTCAAGCCTGTTTGATTGATGAAGAATTAGGGCCTTATTCATGTTCTATTTAGAAATTTTTAAGCTTCTATATAGAATTTTGGATTTTACCAAGGGAAAGATGATTGGGGCAATTCAAAAATCTTTAGAGTGATTTCCACTTAAAATTAAGTGCACCTGTTTTACAACTGTCAATACACTCCCCACAGTTCCAGCAATAGGGAGAAAGGGCCTGTCCCTTTTCAGGATCAAGGGTAAATGGACACGCCCTTTTGCAAGTACCACAACTTACGCAGAGTTCTTCTTCTTTTTGAATGACAAGTCTTCTCTTTATACCTAAAAGGGCTAGAAGACCGCCTAAGGGGCAAAGATATTTACAAAAAAAACGCTTTTGGAAAAGGTGCATTAAAAGGACCATGATAACGACTACCCCTTCAATGGCCAGGGTATGAAATATAGTCGCAACCATTATCTCTCTTCCAACAAGACCGGGAGGGGATAAAAAAACAAAGATTGGAGCACCAATAACCAGGGCCAATAATATCTCGCCAATAAGAGCATACCATATTAAAGACCTTGGAAGGGGATTTGCATCCTTTCGATAGCGCTTCCCCTTTATCTTTAGAATGATTCTGTCAATTAGCTCTGATAAGAAGCTTATTGGGCATATCCAGCTACAAAAGACCCTTCCAAGAAAAAGGGCGATGATTACTGGGATGGCCATTCCAACCAGAAGAGGGCCATACAAAAGACGCGATGTAAGAATACTTTCAAGGCCCTCAAGGGGAGAGACAAACCAGAGTTTTCCAATGCTAAGGCTTTGAAACCAACCCTGCACAAAATTAAAGTGGAGTTTTGAATTCAAATAGGGTGTAATGGCAATAAGTAAAAAGGCCCCCAAAAGCATTAAGAATCTTATCGGCCTGTATCTAAAATGCCTCTTTTTCTTTAAAGATATCTTTTTTTCTACCACTTAACAGGCCCCTGGGAATAAATTGGTTCAATATTTATGGCCTTTTTGCCATCTTTGGTCACAACTGGGCAGCCATGGGTACATAACCCGCAACCGGTGCAATATTCTTCAATAACCACCGGACGTAATTGGTCCAATTTTATTGCGGTTTCTTTAAATGGACAGACGTTGTAACAGGTCCTACAAAGGGCAAGTTCCTCATTCCAGGTTTTGCATGCGTGCTTATCTATAACTGCAAGCCCCATCCTGGTTTCATTCTGTTTTATTGGCTGCAAGGTTCCAGTAGGACAAACTTCCACACATTTCATACAAAGATAGCAGGGAATATCCTCTACATAGATAAGGGGAGTGCCTGCATAAATACCCTCTTTTATATCAAGGGGCACAATGCAATTATATGGGCAGACTTCAACACAACGCCCACACCTTATACACTTTGATGGGAATATCCTTTCTGAAACAGCCCCTGGCGGCCTAAGTCTATTAGTAGTGACAGGGCTTGTAATGGCACTTGCCTTTTTGTACCTAAATGACAAAAGGCCAACGCTGCCTGCCAATATCTCTTTAATGAATTGTCTTCTTCCCTTGTTCTTCCTGGATTTCGATTTCATCTTCTACATTAAAATAAGTGAGCCCTACACTCAGCACGTTTTCCATTTTCATAATCTTTTCTACCATTTCTTCCATGGCCTTTGAGGAGTCAGCCTCAAGGACAACCACCACATTACCTTTTTCATCTGAGCCATAAACTTCAAGGCCTGAAATTCGTTTCAGGTCCCTTATGGAGTTCTCCAGATGATCGGGATGAACATTTACTATAAATCCTCCTATTGGCATATGAATCCCTTTTATTTGTATTTTTTGGGCGTTAACGCCTTCATTGATTCAACTCTTCTTTTTAAAATGGTAGCCCCTGTTGCAGTATGAGAAGGAGAAAACACATGTGATACGGTATCTTCTCCCAAAAGTCCGTCCAAGGTCTCCACATCATTAAAGCAAGCCAATGTCCCTATGGCATCTTTTGACAAGGTCTTTTTAGCAGAGGCCTTTACTCTTTCCATATAATCATGGTTTAATTTTTCGTCACCCATAAGTATTGCAGAACATCTTGCAATATAGGCCCTTATCCTACCCCAAAAACAATCAATTCGCGCCTCATTACAAAACCTTTCTCTTGCCTCATTACTTAAGGCATCAACTTCAATATACCTTGCCTGAAGATCTGCACGCCTTAATAGCTCTAGCCACTCATGTTGTGAATATTTTGTTGAAATCTTTTTGGATAGTTCCAAAAGGGTCTTAGGCCCCCTTAAATATGGAAAACCCTCCAGGGAGAGCAAGCCCTTACACCTTACTTTTTCATTTTGAATCAATCTCTCCATCAATAGCCAGCTCTCTCCGCAAGACTTTCCCTTTGTATGATTATAAAAAAAGGAACTTGTTTCACCTGAAAAGGCTACCGTACATAGAAAGAAAAAAATAACAATATTTAAAATTAACTGTCTCATTTCACTCCTTCAAAAAATAGGGCTGGCAAAAGCCAGCCCTGTTAATGATACTATGTTTTCATTTCAACAAGGAATGGTTTCAATGGCTTTGGCCCTGACACCTTCCTTATTTTACAGGCACAGATCTTAAACTCAGGTTCCTTTGATCCTGGATCAAAGGCGTCTTTGGTTACCCTATTTATCATCCTGGACTCTTTCTGATCATGCCAATAAACAAAAACCATTCCCTCACAAGGCCCAACATATACCTTCGCTGGTAAAATATTTTTTCCACGCCTTGATGCTACTTCAACCATATCCCCAGGTTTTATGCCAAGTTTTTTGGCATCCTTAGGATTAATTTCCACATAGGCATAGGGATTGGCCCTCATAAGTTCGGGAATTCGACCGGTCATACTGCTTGTGTGCCAGTGGTCAATGACCCTTCCTGTTGATAGATAAAAGGGATAGTCAGAATCTGGCATCTCTTCTGGACCGCGTTGCGGCCGTAACCAAATCCACAATTTTTTATCGGGATGGGCAGGTCCATAAAACTGATAAGGCTTTTGATCCTTGGCATGTTTATCGGCAAGTGGATCAAGACCCCGAACAAACTTGATATCAGTTCCCCCTTTAAGTGCCCATTCCTTGGTTGGAGCTGGCCACTGAACACCATCTGGCAATTTTTTAAGGACTTCATAGGTGGCACCCCTTAGGTCGTTATCACGACCCTTTGTTAACTTCTGGGTATATTCGTCCCAAATGGCTTTTGGAAGCTCATAATCAGGCTCTTTCCCAAGAAACGGTTCAACACATTTTTTGATTACAGGATCATTTAGCTCCTTAGATAACTTAAGGGCCCATTCTCTTACAATCCAAACATCAGGCTTTGCCTCTCCTGGAGCATCCACTGCCTTTACAGTTAACTGTGAACGTCTTTCAGTACAGCCGTAGACACCAGTCTTTTCAAAATGAAAGGCAGTTGGTAACACGAGATTTGCAAGCTCTGTGGTCTTTGTTGGGAAAATATCAGTAACCACCATAAAGACATCTTCCCTGGACATGCCTTTTCTATACTTATCACAATTTGGTAAGCTCTGGGCAGGACTTGTACAGTTAATCCAGATTGCCTTTATCTTTCCCAGGTTCACAGCCTCAAACATGGCAATGGTGTGGTAGCCAGGCTTTGGAGGAATACGACCCTGTGGAATTCCCCAAAGCTTCTCCACCTGGTGACGAAGCTTATCCTTTTTAACAAGTCTGTGGCCTGGAAGAATGTGGCAAAGTCCACCGCCTTCGCGAACACCCCCGCAGGCATTTGGTTGACCTGTAAGTGAAAAGCTGTCCGCCCCTGGTCGACAAAGTTGCCCTGTTAGGATGTGCAGATTGTGAATAAGATTGTTGGCCCAGACACCGCGTTTTCTCTGGTTAATGCCCATGGTCCAAATGCTCACTGTGCCTTCTGATTTTGCAAACCACAACGCTGCAGTCCTGATTTTTTCAGGAGTGATATTTCCACCACAGATGTCAGCAGCCTTTTCAGGTGTATAATCCTTTAAAAATTCCTTATACTTTTCAAAGGAAACCTCTTTTTTCTTGCCCATACGGAAAGTCGCATAGTTTTTGAGAAATGTTTCATCGTAAAGCTTTTCCTTAACAATCACATGGGCCATGGCATTTAAAAGGGCAAGGTCTGTTCCTGGCTTAAACTGTAAGTGTAAATCGGCAATTCTGGATGTGGGAGAAACCCTTGGATCTGCATTTATAACCTTGACTGTTTCACGATTATCCAACTTCCTACGCATCACACGTCTAAAAAGAACAGGATGTGCCTCGGCCATGTTACTGCCAATGATGAAAAAACAACTGGCCCTTTCAAAATTCGTATAGCTTCCAATGGGTTCATCGGCACCAAAGGATGTCAGATAACCCCCAACTGCACTTGCCATGCAAAGGCGCGGATTTCCTTCAACATTATTGGTTCTAAGCCCGCCCCTAAAAATCTTTTGAAAGAGATAGGTCTCTTCTGTAAGGGCCTGGCCTGATCCATAATAGGCAACAGAATTATTGCCATGATTTTTGACGGCCTTTGCAAACTCCTTTGCTGCAATATTTAGTGCCTCATCCCATGAAATCTCTTTAAAGGGTTCTTTTTTGCTCTTTCTGTAAAGAGGCTTTTTTAGCCTGTCTGGGTTATTGTAACCCATTAGCTTGTAGAATAGCATGCCCTTCATGCAGAGATAGCCATAATTTGTTCTAGAATCTGAAATACCCCTAAGGGCTACTGCCTTTCCATTCTTCACACCCAGTTCTAGCCGACAGCCTGCCCCACATAATCTACAGGTCCCTTTATGCCAACTGTCGGCATCTGAGGCTTGGGATGTATTCTCGTTTTTAAAAGGAAGATTTATACCCACATAAGATGCAGCTGTTAGTGCTGCAGTCCTTTTTAAAAATTCTCTTCTTGAAAGACCCATAGTTGCCTCCTAATTACTTATGAATAAAGAAATGATGGGCTGGATGGCAATCCCAGCAGGTCTTGCCTTTTGGCTTTTTACCGAATTGGCCACTATGACATGGTGCACAATTTGTTTCCCTTGGAGTAACATGAAAATCTTCATAGGTGCCATGACATTGATAACATTTGACATTTGCAATACCGTGAACCGAACCAAACCACTCCTTGTAGACATCTGGTGTTGCCTTAATGTGACAAGTTGCACAAGCTGTCAATTTTTCTTGGTCACTCAATTCAGGGTGCTCGTCTGCCCATACTACTGAGCCCATGGCACAAAAGCATAAAATCAAAATCAACGAAGGTAGAAGGACTTTAAATCTTTTCACTTTTATACCTCCTTTAAAAGAAAAGGCCAGCAGAAAGCTGGCCTATCGTTTTAACCTAGAAAGTTAGCCTGAACTCTACATAGAAGAAGTCCAGGTCGTCGTCTTTTTGGAAGTTGTCTTCCACAACATCATCTCCCCAAACATGGCTGTAGTAAAGGTCCATTCCCAGAGCAAGGCCGTTATATTTGTAAATATTTTTGAAAAATAGGGAAATATCCCACATGCTACCAAGGGAATCATGGCCTTGTCCAATATGCCCCTTAAGACCTTTGTAACCAAAGATATCAGGCCTTGTCATACCGGAACCCTGGTACCACGCATCGTCCTCTTCGGTAAGCCAAAGTTTTGTGAAATCACTTCTTACCACCAGATTACACATTGGCTTGGCGATCACCTGGAAGAACCAGTATTTGGTATTCATAAGATTGTACCAAGGGGTCATTGCATAAATACGAAGTGTTGGCGTCATCATGAAAAAGGTATTACGATCATTGTCAGTGGGGTCGTCATCACCTGAGCTTCTGAAAAATCCTGTACGAAGCCAGGGTTGCCATGCAACATCTTCAAACTTGTAACCACCTTCAACTGCAATGGCAAATGCACTTTGATCAGCACTTCCCCAACTTCCTGTCTGGGCGTCACCCCACAAGAGAAAATCAAAACTACCAAGCCATACCTTAGGTGTCACATAGAGGATGTGGCCTCCGAAATTGCTGATTTCTGGATTCTGAACAATCCCACCTACGCTCACATCCCTTTCATCATTGTAGTAGTAATAAAAAAATTGGGCATCTAGTCCCTTTATTACAGTATCCTTTAAGGTCGCAACCACTGTGAGAAGATCAATATCATGGCTTTTATACCCGTTATAGGTATCATCCATAATATCAAGATAGAATCCACCTGGGGTTGGCTGCATTCCTGCCACAGTTATATTGAATGCCTTGTCATCATAGGCAACCTGAAAACCGTCATAGGAACGGCCAACACGTGACCATTCAAAGCCACCGATGAGGCGCTGGGAAATACGAAGCTTTCTAAGCCAGGCAAGCCTCTTGTTCTTTGGCAATGTCTTATATTCTAGAGCACTATTGTATTTAAACCGTCCAATTGTTGCACTCAGACTTTCAAAACCAGGAAAACGGGCACGAATCCATGCCTGGGTGATACCCACCTGGCCCACGTTTCCAGAACCATTGTTTTGGCCAAAATAAAGGGCTCCTGTACCATAACTGGCAGTCCTTGGAAGACCGAAGAACTGGGTCCAGTTAAAAGATCCATAAGCATCAATAAGCTTTGATGTAAAACCAAAGCCCAACCTCATCTTGCTAGAAGCAAAGGTGTATGAATCCTTCTTTGTAGTAGGTTTTTCAAAGGTGGACCAAGTTTCAATCCTGAATTCCTCTTTCCACTTTAAGTAGGCGTTATCATTTATTTTATACGCAAGAAGTGGTGATACCAAAAATGTGCTTAAGGCTAATAACACAGCAAAAAAGATAAATCGTTTCATTCCTTTAACCCTCCTTTTTATCTAAGTATTAGAAACATAATAAGGCTGAAGGCCAGTCCCCACCTAGCCTTCAGCCTGAGTTTTTCCTTTGCTCCCAGGGAGCTCACCTATTAAAGAGGACCAGTGCTCATTACTGTGCTGAGCTCTTCAATCTTATTGTTCTTTATACGATAGTTGTAAATTGCCTGAAGGTCCTTATACATCTGGAATAACTGAAAGAAGCCATGCCAATGGGCATAATCGGGACCATTCATGGCCGCACCCTGGCGAGCACGCCTTCCTGCATGATGCCAGAAATAGTATGCAATTTCTTGGAATCCGTCTGACCATGGATCCTTTCCTAAAAGCCCCTTAGCTGCAAGATCCTTTTTCATCTTTAGCACACCATCCCAGTAAAAATTATAAAGAGCCACTGCATCATCCAGGGTATTCTTTTCCTTGGCTATCTGGGTGGGGCCGTGACAGTTAGCACATACCTTTCTCATAAGAACAGCACCTTTTTCTCCATTACCCCTTTCTCCTGAGCGAATTACACTCTTTGGATGAACAAGATCCCATTTAAGCCTTTCATTGATATTATGAGTGGTTGTTAGCTCCCCAATTCCGCTCATATGACATGTGGCACAAGTTGGAGCGGTGTAATCTCCCGGCTGCCATGCATCTGGGGCGCTATCCCACTCCCAGCTCTCACCATGGGTTGCAAATATCTGTCCGTGTTTGCTTTCCATATAGATTTCAATATCAGGATGGTCTGGTCCAAGGTGACAACTTGCACATGCCTCAGGCTTTCTTGCCTCTTCTATGGAAAACTGGTGCCTTGTATGGCAAACCGTACAGGTTCCAATGCTTCCGTCAGGATATCTAGTACCTACACCGCCCGGCCAAGTATTCTTGATTGGCTTATGATCTGGGCCAAGTTCTACCTTCCCACCATGGCACATCTGGCATCCAGCCGCACGAGATGCCATATTACTTGAGTTGGCCCTTGAATTTCCTGCGAATTCACCACCTTCAAGATGGTACATGAGATTCAAGGTCTTCTTTTTTTCAACTACAGGTGCCGAAGCCAATTTCGCATGACCGCTTTTCAGGAACTGCTCAACTTCTTGTGGATGGCAACGTGAACAGGTCTTTGATGATACCATTGGAGAAATGTAAATGTTCGAGCCCTTGATCCCTGAACACTGACTCGCCATGGGCGAACTTTTTTCAACCACATGACAGTCAAAGCATGTTACAGAAGCATGGGCCATTTTGCCCTTCTTCCATGACTCTATTATTCCTGGAGTCTTTTTGGAGTGACACTCAATACACTTGGCCGCCTCAGGAGAAAGCCCCCTCTTGATCACTAGCTTCTTATGAAGCGTCGGGGTAGTGTTACCTGTAGCTTGGTCAACACCATTCTCCTGGGCCATTGCAACGCTCATGGTTAGCCCCACAAAAAGTGCGGCTAATAACAGCGTGCCAGCCTTACCAAATAATTCTTTCATGTTAACCCTCCTTTATATTATTTTTTTATATCCTGACCAAAGCTATTTGGCGGAAGCCTGTATCTCCCTAAATTTTGCCACCAGATCACCGTGTCCCACTTCATGATGACAATCAATACACGTACGCTTTGTTTCACCATTCAAATAGGCCTTGTGGCCAGTTATGGCCTTTAATGGAATGCCAGGGGCTATCAATTCTTTGTGACACTCTTTGCATCCAGATTCATAGGCGGCATGAACATAAGGACCCCTATTCTTCCAAATACCAAGCCAATCAGTCTTTTTCCCCATCCAGTGGGCCTTAATGTCATGCAACCCAGCCTTTGTCTTTGTGGAAAGATAATTGGCAAGACTGTCATGAGGTAAATGGCAGTCCACACACCTTGCCCTGATGACGCCTTTAGCGTCTGTCCCATGCTTTCCTGCTGCCCAAGTTTCATAAAAGGGATTCATTTCATGACATGAATTGCAAAATTCTACAGTACTGGTAGATTGAACTTGTTTAGCAGCAAAAAAGGCAACCAAAAGGGCAATAAGGAAGGCAATTATACATACAATTACTACTGCCCCCCTGTTATTTTTGATAAATTTCATGGACACCCTCCTGTCTCAAGATATCAGATTAATTTAATTATTTAACTTAACGAATTTTTCTGTTACTGTGTTGTTAAATATGTAACTAAATTGTAACAAAATATGATAAATCAAAATATGGAGGGTGGTATGATTATTTCTTATAAGGCCGATGATATTGATTTTCAAGATCATCCTACTTTTGAAGGGGTAAAAATTGCAAAATTAGTAGGCGAAAATGATAGCTCACCAGTAGGTATCTCTATATTAAAAATAGAAAGCGGAGTAGAGATACCAATTCATACCCATGAGGAAAGCATAGATTCCATCTATTGTCTCTATGGAGATGGTGAGATTTTTGACGGATCAACCTGGAAGCCACTCCAGGAGGGGGATTACTATTTTGTCCCAAAGGGTGAAAGGCATGGCGTAAAAAATACAGGGAGTGACATCTTAAAGCTTTTTATTTGTCACAGCCCTCCTCTTTTTTGATTTATGCGTTTTAGTCTCGGTCAAAAGATACTTCTTTGGATAGTTTTAATTATAGGAGCTTTTGGTCTTATTCTTCTAACCTGGGAAAATAGACAGTACAGAAGCTCTGGAGTTCATCAGCTTTTGCAACAAGCAAGGGGCATCTATCATTATGTGGTCCTAACAAGGCAACTTATTTCAGAACTTAAGGGTGTGTATATTAAAAAAGGAGCCACCTATAAAAGGATGACTCCTTCTGCATTTACAGCAAAACTAACTTCTTACGCCGGCCAAAAGGCGCCCTTTTATTTAAAAATTGCAGTTGCTGAAAGCAGTGATCCTAATCATATCCCAGATGAATTTGAAAAAAGGGCCATTGATATATTAACTAAAGAAGGGAAAAAGGAATTTTGGGAAATCCAGCACCATCAAAGGAATTACAGATTTAGATATGCTGGCCCTCTTATTTTTGAAAATCAATGCCAAAGTTGCCATAGTCGAATTCCTACAAAAAGAATATTGGGTTGTATCTCTATTGGGCTGGACGCTAATAAATTTTTTCACAATCTCAACAGGGACGTACTTCATTATACAATATACATGGCCCTCAGCCTGATTGTCATCCTGGTACTGTTATGGTTTATGTTGAGATCATATGTCCTAAAACCTTTATCTTTGTTAAATAAGGCAGCAGAGCGAGTGAAAAATGAAGATTTTTCTGTGAGGGTGAATCTTAATGCCAGCAAGGAATGGGAAAATGTAGGCGAAAATTTCAACAATATGGTCTCTGCCCTTGCAAAACGACATTCTGCCCTACAAGAAGAGGCAGAAACTGCTGTTAAAAAGCTTAGGAAGGCCTATGAAGAACTGAAAAGAACCGAAAAATATAAGTCTGACTTTTTTACCAATATCACCCATGACTTAAAAACACCAATTACTGCAATGAAAGGGGCCATAAATCTTCTTGATAGAAAATGCAGTGCCAAAGAGGCCACATATGTGGAAATTCTTCACAGAAACATAGAAAAACTATCGTCTATGGTTCAGGATCTCCTTGATTGTTCCAGGCTTGAAAGTGGAGAGCTTGAACTTCAACTCGAAAGTGCCGATCTTGCCGAAGTTTTGGAAGACGCCATTTTGATAGCTATGCCCCTTGCCTGGAAAAAGAAGATAAAACTTGATTATCAAGTCCCTGACGAACCGAGCATTGCAAAGATCGACAAAAAAAGGATCGAACAAGTTATAATAAATCTCCTTTCAAATGCCATAAAGTTTTCTCCTAAAGGCCAGAAGATTGAAATAAGTCTGTCAAAGGAAAACTCTTTTTGGAAAATTCAGATCCAAGACCATGGCCCTGGAATACCTAAGGACGAACAGAAACGTGTCTTTGACAAATTTTTCCATAGAACAGAATCTAAATATGATAGTGGTATGGGCCTTGGCCTTGCCATTGCCAAGGGGATTGTCGAGGCCCATGGTGGCAAAATAGGACTTTTTTCAGAGGAGGGAAAGGGAAGTAAATTTTATTTCCTTATCCCGCAGGCAAATTAGAAAATTGGGGGAGCGTTATGCCATCTGCCAAAATATTAGTAGTTGAAGACGACCCTGACATCCGCACGGTTTTGATGGATCAATTAAGCCTTGATGGCTATGATGCTATTGGAGCATCCACTGGGAGAGAGGCCCTTGACCTTTTGGATGCCCATACCCCAGACCTTATAATACTCGATTTAAAATTGCCTGATATTGACGGCATACTTATATGTCAACAAATCAGAAAAAAATCAAATGTCCCTATCATCATAGTGAGTGCCAGGGATTCCTTGCCTGACAAAATTAGAGGCCTTGAGGTTGGAGCAGATGATTATGTGACCAAACCATTTGAATATCTTGAGCTTGAAGCTCGTATCCGTGCTTGCCTTAGAAGAAGGATGACTGAACTTAGTGAGAAAGAACCCTTGGACTTTGGAGATCTAAAGGTCTATAGGCAAAAAAGGTCCATAGAGGTTAATGGCAAAGAGGTAAAACTGACAAAAAAGGAATATGAATTGCTTACGCTTTTTATAGAAAACCCAGGAAAGGTCCTTTCGCGGCAGTTCTTAAGTTCTCGGCTCTGGAATCAAAAAGAAGTATATCCATGGAGCCGTGCCCTGGATGTTCACATAAGAAGGCTTAGAAAAAAGATAGAGCCAGATCCAGCAAATCCCAAATATATATTGACACATGCGGGAGTTGGTTACCGATTCACCCAGGGTGACGAGAAATAGCTTATTAGGGCTTTTTCTGATAAAAAAATCCTTAAAACAATAAGTCTCTTTAAAATTTCTTAATGGTCAAAAGGACAAAAGTTAAAATAGGACCGCTAACCATAGCACCTCCTTTGTTTATTGCACCAATGGCTGGGCTGACACATAGCGCACTCAGACAACTTATTCTCGATTTTGGTGGAGTCGGCCTTTTAAGCACGGAAATGCTTTCAGCTGCAAGACTTCCATCAGAAAATCCAGCTACTTCCCCTTATCTAATAACCACTGAAAGAGAACATCCATTGAGTTAT
>JALXCD010000157.1 GCA_026991135.1 Deltaproteobacteria bacterium
CTGGCCTTAGGTTGTAGCTCATCAACGATTTCTGTTATGAATACTGAAAGATTTACTGTAGTTTGCTCTTTAGAGCCGCGACCGCTTTCTATATGAAGAAGTTCCAAGAGCTCATTTACCAGATTTTCAATACCTGTGCTCTCCTTTAGGATGAGTTTAAGATATTCCCTTTGTTTCTCATTTAATGGGCCAACCTTTTCATCCAAAAGCCTTTTTGCAAGACCTCCCGTTACTGCTATAGGGGTTTTTATGTCATGGGCAAACACGGAAATTATACGGTTCCTTAAGGTCTGAAGCCTTTTGTTTGTCCCAATATCCCTGAATATCTCTATTCCCGCCTCCACATGACCTTCATCATCAAAGACAGTAGAACTTGAAAAGCAGATTGGGATTTCTTCACCAAATCTTGATATTATTGTAGCATCCCTTGCAATAAATGACCTTTTAAGCCTTGCGCTTTCTTCAAGCGGACAAAACTTGTCACAAAGGCTGCTTCTTAAAACCTCGCGGCAGGGCCTTCCAAGGACCTCTTCCTCCTTCCAGCCTGTTAGCAATTGGGCCGATTGATTAAAGGCAATTATCTTTAGGTCCTTATCTACAAGAAAACACCCAATGGGAAGGCCCTTAAAAAGGATATCAAAAAGCTTTCTCTTGCTTATATTTGAAACCATGCATCACCTTAATACATTCTCTTTCTGAAAAGTGCTGCGGCAACAGCTAGGGATACGACTCCTATAATGGCCAATGGAATATATTGGGTCCAGAGTATATCAAAACCTGCACCCTGAAGAAAGACCGATCTCACAATCACAAGAAAATATCTCATGGGATTTAAGAGGGTGAACCTTTGGACAAATTCGGGCATGTTTGCTATGGGGGTTGCAAAACCGGAAAGGACAACAGCAGGCACAAGAAACATGAAGGCACCCATGAGCCCTTGCTGCTGGGTTAAAGATATGGAAGATATCATAAGCCCTATGCCAATTGCCGAAAGGAGAAACACGAAAAGACCCGAATAGAGCACCAAAAGGCTTCCCCTTAGGGGTATTTCAAACCAGAAACAGGTCATGAGTATTATGAAGGTGCCTTCCAAGATGCCGATTATAAGGCCTGGAAGGGACTTTCCCAAAAGGATTTCAAAGGGCGTCATTGGGGTTACAAGGAGCTGGTCAAAGGTCCCAGCCTCCCTTTCCTTGGCAACAGAAAGGGCTGTGACCTCAAGGGTTACGACTATTGTCAAAAGGGCGACAATCCCAGGGATAATGAACCAGTGAGAGTTAAGGGTCCTGTTGAACCATGCCCTTACCTTAAGCCTTGCAGGGGGAAGCACCCCTCGGAATCTTTTGCTGTAGGCCCTGTTGAAATCAGAAATTATCTGCCTGCAATAGCTTAGTGCAATAAGGGCCGTATTTGAATTTCTGCCATCAAGGATAATCTGAAGATTTCCGCCCTTACCACGAAGGATATCCTTTGAAAAATCCTCGTGAAAATGAAGGACCATGAGGGCCTTTTGTTCATTCAATATTGGGGCTATTTCCCTGTCGCTTTGAATCCAGTTAACTATCTTAAAGACCCTTGCCCCCTGAAATCTTGCAATCACATCCCTTGAAACCTCCCCCCTGTCCTCATTATAGATTGCAACCCCAACATCCTTCAAATCAAAGGTTGCCGCATATCCAAAGACGATAATCTGTGCTATGGGGGGGATTATCAATACCATGCGGCTTTTTTTATTCTTGAGGATTACGATGAATTCCTTAATGGTGAGGGCAAGTATTCTTCTAAGCAATTCCTGCTCCTTTATGCCAGCCTCTTGTGAGACTTTTTTCTTATTATCCTAAAAAACAAAAGGGCCATGACCATGAGCCAGATGCAATTGATGATGTATATCTTCCAGACATTTCCAACAAGGAATAGGCTTTGAAGTATGCTTACAAAATACCGGGCCGCTACAATGTGTGTGATGACCTGTATGGGAAAGGGCATGGAGTTTATATCAAAAACAAAGCCGGAAAGCATGAAGGCAGGAAGAAATGTTATGACAATTGCAATCTGGCCTGCCACAAACTGGCTTCCTGCAGCAGTGGAGATAAGAAGTCCAAGAAATATGGCCGTAAGCATAAAAAGGGCAGATGCATAGGTAAGTGCAAGAAAAGAACCCCTAAAGGGGACGTGAAAGATAAATATTGCAATTACCACAGAAATGGCCATGCCTCCCATTCCGAGAACAAAATATGGGATGATCTTTCCAAGTATGACCTCCTTTATCCTTACTGGTGTGACCAAAAGGGCCTCCATGGTGCCCCTTTCCCACTCCCTAGCCACAACCATTGATGTAAGCATTCCTCCGATGAGGGTCATTATGACTGCAATAAGCCCTGGAACCAGAAAGTTCCTGCTCCTTACTGCTGCATTAAACCATATCCTTTGCTCAACATTCACTGGGGCATCGAGCCTTAAGCCCTTTGAGCGTGCATATTGGGAAAGCCACTTTATCCACACACCAGTTATGTAGCCTGTTACTATCTTTGCCTGGTTGGCATCAACTCCATTTACAATGATTCCAACAGGGGAGTCCTTAGTGCTAAGCACCCTTCGTTCAAAGTCAGATCTAATCCAGCAAATGGCCATGATGCGCCTTTTCATAAGGGCCTTTTCTGCCTCTTGAATGTTTGAAAAGACGGTGGGGCTGAAATATTCAGAATTATAAAAGCCCCCTGTAAAATCCATTGCAAGATGCCCTGGCTTTTCAATGACAATCCCGATGGGGACATGCTCTGCATCAAGGGAGACGCCATATCCAAAGATGAGAAGGAGGACAACAGGAAGAAGAAATGCAATACCGATGCTTGAAGGGTCCCTTATTATTTGTAGCGACTCCTTTTTAATAAGGCCCTTTAGGCGCATCCTTTTCTTATTCATTTGCCACTTCTCCCTTTGATTCAACTAGGGCAATAAAGGCATCTTCCATTGTGGGGTTTTTAATACCTTCAGGATGATACCTTTCCTTTAACTCCTCAGGGGTTCCGTGGGCAAGTATCTTCCCGCGCTTCATTATGACAATCCGATCACAGTATTCTGCCTCTTCCATGAAATGTGTAGTAACCATTATGGTTACATTTGATTCTGAAAGTGAATTTATATGGGCCCAAAACTGTCTTCTTGCCAATGGGTCAACTCCAGAGGTTGGCTCATCCAGAAATATTATTTCAGGCTCATGCATAAGGGCTGCTGCAAGGGCAAGCCTTTGCTTATAACCAAGGGGCAAATTCTTACTGACTGTATCCACCTCACCAATAAGCTCAAAGGCATCAAGGGCCCAGTCGATTCTTTCCCTTTGTCTTTTGCCATAAAGCCCATAGGCACTTGAGAAAAATCTCAAGTTTTGCAAAACCGTTAGGTCCTCGTAGAGGGAAAATTTCTGGGCCATGTACCCTATTCGCACCCTTGCCTTGGCCCTAGCCTTTCTAAGGTTTTTACCAGCAACAAGAAGGGTCCCTTCACTTGCTGGTAAAAGCCCGCAAAGCATCCTGAATGTGGTTGTCTTTCCCGCCCCATTTGCTCCCAAAAGACCAAATATCTCACCCCTTTTTACCTCAAAGCTAATGCCCCCAACCGCATAAAAATCCCCAAAGCGCCTCTTTAGATCCTTAACCACTATGACAGGCTCATCCCTTTTCCCCTTTACCCTTTTATGGGTTATTATCTTGAACCTTACGGATTCCCCTTTTTCCATGAGCCTTTTTTTAAGGCGCCAAATAAAGGCATCTTCAAACCTAGGAGGGACTGATTCAACCTCTATTTTATCGGATAGCCCCAAGGTGTCTTTTACCTCTTTTGGTTTTAAGGCATCCCACATGACAAGCCTTATCCTTTCTCCTAAAATAAGGCTATCTGCCACCTGGTTTCTATTTGAAAGCTCCTGTTGAAGTCTCCTTTTCTCCCCTCCTGGAACCCTTAGCATGAAGCTGTGGCCCTTTACCTTGCTGCTAAACTCATGGGGAAGCCCCTGGCCCAGGACCTCTCCCTGGTGCATTAGGATGACCTCCTGACATCTTTCTGCCTCATCGAGATAAGAGGTGCTAAGAAGGACACTCATTCCCTCCCTTTCCACCTGAGAATAAACGATATGCCAAAGCTCGCGTCTCGATACAGGATCAACGCCAACAGTTGGTTCATCGAGTATAAGGAGCCTTGGGGGCTTGATCAGGGTGCAGGCTAGGCCGAGTTTCTGCTTCATGCCGCCTGAAAGCCTTCCGGCTAGCCTTCTCGTAAAGGGGCCAAGCCCCGTCATGGACATGAGAACATCGTATCGCTCTTTTCTCATTTCTTCTGGAACTCCCAGAAGATCACTGTAAAGATCAAGATTTTCCTGAACTGTCAGGTCCTCGTAAAGGCCGAATCGCTGAGGCATGTAACGTATCTCTGACTGAATTTTCAGATAATCCCTTTCAGGATCCAGCCCGAGGACAGAAAGGCTCCCCTCATCCGGTATCAAAAGCCCCACACAAAGGCGCATGAATGTGGTCTTTCCTGCGCCATCCGGACCGATAAGGCCTGTTACGATCCCCGGTTTTACATCAAAAGAGCAGTCTCTTAAGGCCTCTACCTTTCTTTTCCCAACATGAAACACCTTCCAGACCCCCTTCGCTGCAATGGCATTGTCATCTTTTGAAGGGATGTCTGGAAGATTTGAGGCCATGATAGGTCTTTAGGATGATTGGTCCTGGCTACAAATTATGGATGGGTCAAGGTGTTCCACTTTTCTTTTTCTTTTTGTAAAGATAGTTACAGTAGCCGGCATGCCGAGCCTGAGCCTTCCTTCGTGATTGCAAACATAGACCCTTACCTGATAGACGATCCTTGTGCGGAGGTCAGGCGTCTCCACGTTTCTCGGAGTAAATTCTGCTGTCGGAGAGATATAGCCGACCCATCCCTTGAAGGTTTCGTCCGGATAGGAATCGACTGTTATCTGGGCAGGCATTCCCAGAGCAATCTTCCCAAGCTCTGGCTCAGGGATATAGGCACGGACCCAAAGAGGATTTGTAAGTGCAAGGGTATAGACCGGACGGTTTGGAAAGGCCATATCTCCCGGCTCGAGGATTCTATCCCTTATTACTCCATCTGAAGGGGCATAGAGCCATGTATCCTTTAGCCTTACCTTAGATAGCGCTAGCTCAGCCCTGAGCGCCTTGAGCTTTTCCTCTGCCGCCCGTATGTCTTCAGCCCTTGGCCCTATGACCTTGAGATCGTAAACCTCTTTTGCCTCTTTAAAGGCCTCCTTGGCCATATCGAGCTGGGCCTTTGCATCATCGAGTTTTTGTCTCGAAACGTATTTTGTCTTTGAAAGAATGAGAAGTCGCTTATAGGTGATCTCGGCATCCCTGAGCCTTGCCTTTTCCCTTTCCATTCTTGCCTTTGCTGCCCTTATCTCCTGAGGTCTCGATCCGTTGTGAAGCCTTTTTACGATCTCTTCCTGCACCTTTACCTTTGCCTTTAGGGCATCGAGCCTTGCTTCATATCTTTCTCTATCTAGTTCACCCAAAAGCTCTCCTGTCTTTACAAACTTGCCCTCGTCTGCATAGAGTCTTGAGATTCTACCTTCGGCATAAAAGGCAAGCTGGATCTCACGGATATCTATATTCCCATAGATTGTAACCTGGTCCTTTGGCCCTTTTGCCTCCTCTTTTTTGAAAAGGAAAACCCCTAAGGCACAAACTGCAATTAACAAAAGGACCAAAATGATCCGTTTTTTATTTGAAGGCATTTTTGCTCCCCTTTACTCCAAAAGCCCGTTGAGTGACGTTATGTCCCTTTCTGTAATGATTCCAGCCGCAGTCTTTAACATCACCCGGGCCTTTAGGTGGTCATAGATTGCCCTATTATATTTCATCTTGTTAAGTATATATTTGTCCGTCATATCAAGGGCATCTATCACGTTTCTTGTCCCTATTTCATAGCCCTTTGTGGTTGCATCCATTGAAACCCTTGCAGATTCCATTGCCTCCTTGGAAGCATTAACAATGGCAATGCTATCTCTTAGTCTTAAAAAGGCCTGTTTTGTCTTTAGCGTAATTACATCCTTTAGGTGCTCTAGTTTATGTCTTGATGAGATAAGCTTACTTTGGGCAATGTCAGTTCTAGCCTCGATTGAGCCACCAAGATAAAGGGGAAAGGTAAATTTAAAGACAGTATGTGCCTCCCTGTAAATGACATCTGGAAGAAAAAGGCCATTTGCATAATCCGCCTGAGCCTCAAGATCAATCCTTGGCCATCTGGCCCTTTTTTCATGCTCAAGTTTTTCTCTTGAAAGCTCAAGCTCCTTTTGGGCCTTATGAAGGATTGGCTGGTTATCAAGGGCAACCATTATCCACTGGTTTACATCATTAGGCTCAGGTCCAATGACCTTAAAACTTCTTACATCCTTTATATCCCCAATGGGTGAGTGGCAGGTTATGGAAAGGTTTTCCCTTTTGATCTCGACAAGGTTTTTAAAAGAGACAAGCCTTGCCCTTGAAGCATCAAACCTTGCCTTTGCCTCTTTTAGGGATACGATGTCTCCAGTACCTGCCCTTAGGGCTACCCTTGCCCTATCAAGGATCTTTTTGTCAAGTTTTACCCGCTCTTTCTGTGCCCTTAAAAGGGCCTTGGCGTCAAGAAGATCAAAATAGGCCATTGCAACCCTCTTTATGAGGTCTTGCTTGGCAAAAAGGACCTGGGCCTCGCTTATTCCCACCATGCTCTTTGCCATCTTTAGACTCACCCAGGCCTGCCCGTCAAAGATTGGCTGAATAAGCCGGGCGCTATAGTTGTCTCCCCAGTAGCCCTTTTGTATCTCATCGGGCCTGATGCCTGTGATATTTTTATTGTAATAGCCCTGGCCCATTCCGGCCTCAAGTTTTGGAAGAAGGAGTGATCTTGCAAGAGGTTTTTGTGCCTTTGATGCCTCGAGGTCCGAAAGGGCCTTTTTCAATAATGGATCTGTTTCAACAGCCCTTTTATAAAGGGTTAAAAGGTCTTCCGCCCCAAAGGAATTACTTGATACAAAAAGGATTGTGAAAAATATAAAAAGGATAAGGGTTAATTTTTTAAAGAAAAATGGATTCATATTCAGAAATGGTAATTTCCGATGGGTTCTTTGGCAAGAATTTTTAGAATAAAACTAGATCCTATGAGGATTCTTTGACTTCAAAGGGGATGCCATTTTCATTAAGATGTCTTTTTATTTCATTTGATACCTCCTCCCAATCAAGAACAGAAAAACCGTCATCGGTAAAGATAATGGTCCTGTTTATGCCATGTATCTCCCAAATATCTTCTTTCAACCTCGATGTCATGACAGATTTAACAGATTTCCACGGAATATAAGTCTTCCTCCCACTTTTATCCGTAATAGAAATGCCTTCTTCTCCTACCCTTACTTCCCTTGGTGTCATGAGTATAAATCGTCCATAGTAGAGCAAAAAACCAAGAACCCCACCTATACTGGTATATATCCATTTATCCCACCCGAGTATAAAACTTGTCAGCAAAAAAGTACCGATTCCAACCAAGCTGCAATTTAAAAGGGCATTTTTAATAGTAGGCCTGTATATCTTCATGTCCTGCCCCCATTAAAAGGGATTTTATTTTTACTAAAAAATCAATCTAGTGAAATAATTTTAACCCTTATCCCTTTAAATGCAATTTGGCCAGAAATGGGGCATCGACTATCAAGATTGGTCACAAAATTAACCGTTTCAAAATCACATGTTTTTCTTGAAAAAGGACTTCCTTTTCCAAAGGTATTTGGGATAAAAACAGTATCTTTCCTTATACCATCTGTAATCCTTGCCTTGGCAAGGCACCTTCCATAGGGGCTTTGAATAATAATCTTTTTTCCATTAAAAATATTTAGCCCTTGGGCTGTTTCAGGGTGTATCCAGCACTCCTGACATGGCGAATACTTATTAAGTCTTTTTATCCAATGACAAGTATGCCCCATTATGGCCTCTGAAGGCTTTCCTGTTGTAAGGATAAGTGGATAATCCTTCCAGTCTTTACCGGTTTTAAGTTCAACCTTAAACATATATGTCTTTCCCTTTTGAAAGGGGGACAGGACACGGGTTTTTAAGGGCCTGATGGTTTTAGTCTCTTTGTTTGCAATATCTACATCTGTATAAAAGTCAGGGAAAACTGGTAATCCTAATGTGCTAAATCTTTTTTCAAGTTCTTCAGTCCAAAATTCAATCTTTTTTGAAGGAGTAAAAAACCTTTTATCGTGGAAAAGGCCCTTTCTCTCTTCAACCTTTCCACCTTTAAGTGTTATTGGCGCACGAAGGCTATTATCTTTTTTGGAAAGAAAATTTTTGACAAGATAACCACCTTTTTTACCGCAAAGATCCTGAAGATAAACAGGGTCCTTTAGAGGATCCGTAAAGATATCACCAAAACCTACTCTTTTCCCAAGCTCTATCCACCACCATCTATCAGGTTTTGCATCAAATGGGGGATTAACTAGCTTGGGACACCAGACAAACCTGCTTTCGTCAGAAACAGGTGATATGCCTCCTGCTTCAATCCAAAAGGCTGCAGGAAGCATGAAATCAAAATACCGAGAACAAATATTTGGAACTATTTCATTGGCAACGCTTAAATCAAGTTTCTTGACAAAACCTCTTATTCGCTCCTGCTGGGGCCATTGAACAAGTGGGGTTCCTGTTGAAATAAGGGCCCTTAGCTTATATGGATATGAATCATCTTCAAGTGATTCGAGCCACATAACTGGATTTTTTCCAAGCTCCCGCTTGGCCTTTGGTATCTTTTCCTTTGGAATAGGCAGGGAACCAATCTTAAATGCGCCATTATTAAGGCAGGCAAAGCCATTCCCCTTTTTGCCATATCGTCCAGTCATGGCAGCCAAAAGGGAAAAGGCCCTGTGGGTGTGGACTGCATTTTCGTGGTGGCTTATTCCGGCATTTGCCACCATTATAAGCCTTTTTGAATTGGCAATTAAAAGGGCGAGGCGCTTAATTTCTTCCTTTTTTAGGCCAGTTACAGATGACGCCCAGTTAAGGGAAAAATCATTTTTCGTTAAGTATTCCTTATACTTTTCAAAGCCAATGGAATATCTTTTTAAAAATTCATTATCAATAAGCTCTCTTTCCACCAGAAATTTGCTGACCGAAAGCACAAGGGCAAGATCTGTTCCTGGTCTTATGGCCAAATGAAAATCTGCAATCCTTGCAGTTTCCGAACGCCTTGGATCGATTACAGTAATCTTGCATTTGCCCTTTGACTGAATTTGCCTAAGCCTTTTAAAAATAACAGGCTTAGTTGCAGCCATATTTGAACCAACAAGGATGTAATCATGGGCAGAAAAAAAGTCATCATCTGTATATATCCAGGGTGTGTTTCTTGATCCTACCACTGTCTCGGTGCCAATTTTCCCGGAATAGTTACAAAAAGGCCCTGTCTTTTCATAGTTTCTTGTGCCAAAAAGCTTGCAAAAGGCCTTGCTGATGTATCTGGCATCAAAGGCACTTCGTCCTGAAGCCCATACACCAAGGGCCTCTCCCCCATAGTTTTTTCTAATTTCAATTAACCTATGGGCTATTTCGTCTAGGGCCTCAGCCCAGGTGACTTCTACCAGCTTTGCATCCTGTCCATAGCCCGAAATCCTTTTGATAGGTCTTTTAAGGCGAATATCGCTGTTTAAAAGCTCTAGGGCTCCAAGGGGTTTTAGACAGATCATTCCCTTTGTGAGTGGATCATCTGGATTTCCAGTGACGTGCACTGCTCGCCCATTTTTTATATAGACGATCATGCTGCATCCGCATTGACACCACATACAGCCTGTTACATGTCTCTCACTCCCCTTTAAAAGGTCACTGGGGACAAGAGCCTTGGCCTCTTTAAAGGAAAGACATGGTGATATCGCCTGGCTTACTCCTGTCATTAATGCCAGTTTCAATAGCTTTCTTCTTGATATTCCCATGATTCCTCCGCTACCTTTCCGAATTAAAACTGGCCAATCATACATTTGATTTTCCACTATTTCCAATAGATTTTTTCTATAGTTTTTTATGATCAATTGATAAAATTAAAGAATTCACAAAAAATCATTTTATGTAATTCTTTGTTAATTTTAAAAAAACTAAAAATGCCTTGGATTTTTTAT
>JALXCD010000158.1 GCA_026991135.1 Deltaproteobacteria bacterium
CCTTTATAGAAGATCCTAAAATCGTTCCAACGAAAAAAATAAATTTTATTCTCACAAGGCTCGATGACTCCATTTTAAATATTGCTTCCATTGTAGCTGGCGGGCTTGGCGCAAGGATGGATTACAAGCCCATTTTGATAAGTATTTCTCAAAAGTATAAGGAGGGAATGGATAATATCTTTATTGGCCCCAAAAGTGAGCTTCAAAAGCTTAAATTAAACAATAAAATAGAAAGTTATAATTCTCTTATTTCCATAGAACATGTGCCTTATAAAAGGAAAGATGAAAATGGCCAAAATGTGACCAAGATAGATAACACGCATGTAATTATAATTATAACAGGAAATAATGAAAAAGAGGTCAAAAAGGCAGCTACAGCCTTTTCATCTTTATCCTTTTCATTTCCTAGAACAAAAAGCATGATTGTCCATGAAACATCAATTCCAGCATTGAGACCCTATGATAAAAAAAGTTTTTTGTCTCCGGGAAATCCCGTATTTTTTAATGCCCTTGGCTTTTCAACACATACATTTAGAGGCATGAATAAAAAAGAACTTAAGCTCGAATTTTATCTTCCATCAGACCTTTACATCAAACCGAATGAGTATGCCACCATGCTCCTTCACTTTGCCTATTCTGCATCTTTGAGAAAAGATTCCAATTTAAAAATCATGTTAAATGGCAAGGATGTTTCAAGTATTCACCTTGACAATGAAAATGGTGCCATGTTTGAAAACTATAAAATTTCAATTCCCACCTATCTTTTCAAACCAGGTAAAAATACCATTACCTTTATCCCATATCTCATTCCCCAGGTAATAAAGAGATGCGAAGGGTTTCAGGATATGAATATCTTTTTAACAATGTTTGATGATTCTATTATCAGATTTCCCAAAATGAGTCATTGGGGGAAAATGCCGGCTATTGAATACTTTTTTGATACAGGATTTCCATTTTCAAGGGTTGCAACAGGAAGTGGAGCTTGCATATTTCTCACAAAAATTGATGTTCCCCGCTCAACCCTTGCCTTAAATTTAGTGGCCTTTTTAGGACAAAAAACAGGGATTGCACCTTTAAAAATCCACATCTCCTCAAATCTTAATCTATTAAAAGAAAAGGAAACCATATTCCTCGGAAGCATAGATGAAATACCCCAAAAATTTATGGAAAAAGCGCCTTTGAAACTCCTTAAGCCAGTAATTACTGTGAAATATCCTCAATTTGATAATCTGTCTGGGAAAAGGGATAGATCATGGTGCCAAAAATTAGAAGAAAGGCTTAGAGGGTTCGCAACCCTTTTCCCAATAAAGCCATATAAAGAAAAAAGCATAGTTAAAGAAAAACTGGGGACCCTGGATCAGGAAACAGGACTTTTAATGGAATTTGAGTCCCCAATTACAAAGGGGAAATCCATTTTGCTTTGGACAGCAAAAGACTCATCGGCCTTTTTAAATATGTCAAGACTTTTATGGATCGGAAAGATAAGAAGTAGCTCTAAAGGAGATCTGGTTCTTTTCCCGCTAAATGACATTGGTAAAGTGGAAAGTCACCTGCTCGGTCCTGAATACTATACGGGAAATCTTACTAAATTTGATGAATTTGATTTTTATCTGAGAAGTTATCCCTGGCTATTAGTTACTTTATTAATAACCTCAGTAACTGTTATAGCCGTAATACTTGCAATTTATCTAAGGAGAAGAAAGAAAAAAAGGCTTTCAGGTGAAGATTAAAGGCAGCCCTTTTTCAAACTTATTTTTTAGTCTTTTGAGCTTTTTATTAATCTTTCCTCTGTATTATGGGAAATGTGCCCACGGATTCACCTGGAAGGATTATAAAGAAAATTTTATTTCAAAAGATGGCAGAGTAATAGATTCTTTTCAAGGCCATATCTCTCACTCAGAGGGACAGGGCTATGGTATGCTCCTGGCTTATAATAACGATGATAAAGAAGCATTTTATAAAATTTGGAAATGGACCAAAAATAATCTCCAAAAAAGGGGGGCAGATAAACTCTTTTGTTGGTCATGGGGCAAAAGGCCAAATGGAAAATGGCAAATCAAAGATTATAACAATGCCCTTGATGGCGATATACTTATAGCCCTTGCCCTTTTAAAGGCCTCAATCCTTTGGAGAGATAATAATCTAAAAAAAGAAGCTCAAAAAGTTATTAAGGACATTAGACAAAATCTATCTATAACTTTTTCAGATAAAATTCTTCTTTTACCTGGCTATTATGGATTCTGCCAAGAAGGAAAAAATACAGCAGTAACAATAAATCCATCCTATATGATTATAAGTGCCTTTAAATTATTTAAAGATGCTGACTTAACAAATTTTTGGAACCAGATAATATCTTCAAGCACGATAATACTTGATTGTTCTGCTTTTACCTATATGAAACTTCCTTCTGATTGGGTAAAAGTCACCCTAAATAACAATGAATTAAGGTGTGAGATCTCTGAAAAAGGACCAAATTTTGGTTTTGATGCCTATAGGGTCTTTTTATATTCGGCATGGGCTAAAAAGGATTTTTTCAAAAAGGGATTTGAATTTCTATCCTTATTTTTTGAAAAGTTTGGAAGACTTCCAATGATTATTAACCTAAAAAAGCAATGTATATCCTTAAAAGATACTTCAGCAGGTATGTATGCCATACTTGGCAGATATGCACAAACCTTTGGTAAAAAGGAACTTGCAGCCAATCTTTTTAAGATCGCAGATCATAAAATAAATTTTGGAAAAAATAATTATTACTCATCTACACTTTATCTTTTGGGAAGAGCGCCCTTAAAATGAAAAAGGGATATATTAACGTAATATTCCTATTGGGTTTAGTTTTATTACTTTCTACTACCTATTTTCAAAAAATAATATTTGCTTCAACACATTCATACAATTCTGAAAATTCTAAAAAAGAAAAAATAAAAAAGGCCTCTTCAAAATTAATTAGTATAGGCTGGAAACTTTTTAATGAAAGGAGATATAAAAAGGCCATTTTTTATTTTACTAAGGCCAACAACCTTGAACCCCAAAACCTTGAAGCCTTATACGGCTTGTCATGGTC
>JALXCD010000159.1 GCA_026991135.1 Deltaproteobacteria bacterium
TAATGAGATCAAAATCAAAGGGGAACAAGGAGAGGTCATTTGTCTTGATGACAAGATATTTGTAAAAAATGGGAAAAAACAAGAAGAGATACCGTTTAAGGAAGGCCTCTCTGCAGGCTCTCACCATCCCGAATGGTACGATCAAGTTCTAGACGAATTTTTAATGGCCATCAACAATGATAATTTTAGAAAGAGAAACTTCCTTGAAGCAGCTTCCTGTTTTAATTGCCTTGAACACTGCAAACTTTCCAACAAAAAAGGGGCTGCCATTGAAATTACCCACTGGAAGGGGAGGAAAAACTAATTGTTATGTCAACTCTTGCCATAATCCCTGCCATTTCTGAGGAAAGACTCCTTGAGCAAGAGGTAGCAGGTCTTACCCTGGCAAAAAGGCTTTTTTTTCATTTTAAGAGGGCAGGAGTCGAAAATTTTTTTGTAATTACTGAGGACTCCAGACCATTGAGTGACAATGCCATACCCGTCCTTGAATCTTTGAGAGGGCTTGACTGTCGCGAAACAGAAAAACTCATAGTCTTAAGGCCTGGGGTCCTTCCTGAGATTGAGTGCATAAAGGAGATACTTGCAACTCCAATTGACCGTGATGAAATATTTTTGATGCATGATGGAATTCTTGCCTTTTCTCCATCTATCGACTGTTTTGAGCTTGAAAAGGGCTTTAAGAAATTTGGTTTTGAAAGGCTTAAGGAGTTTCTCACAAGCTTTTTAAGGGTTAAGACCATTAGCTGCAAAAAGGGGAATATCTTTGAAATAAAAGGCCCAAGTGAAATCCCTGAGGTGGAAAAGGCCCTTTTAAGGGGCCTTATAAAGGATACAGAGGGGTTCATGTCAAGGTACTTTGAAAGACGAATTTCCCTTTTCATTACTAAAAGGCTCATTAACACATCCATTACCCCAAACCAGATCACAATAATAAGTGTGCTCATAGGGCTTTTGGGTGCAGCCTTTATGGCCATTGGCCAGGGTCTTTGGCAAATAATTGGTGCATGGCTCTTTCTTGTCCATTCCATTGTAGATGGCTGTGACGGTGAGATAGCAAGGCTTAAATTCCTTGAAAGCAAGATCGGCGGGATACTCGATTTTTGGGGAGACAATATAGTCCATGCAGCGGTCTTTGGGGCTATTGGCTTTGAATGGTGGACTAGGACCGGACAGGAACTTGCAATGATCCTTTCATTAATTGCCATATTTGGAACCTTTTTCTCTGCCTCCATTGTATTTTTTACCACAATGAAGAAAAAAAGCGGAAAAGGGCCTCTTTACACATCGGTCTCAGAGAAAAACAGGGAATCAAAACTTGTAAAGGTTGCCGATTATCTTTCAAGAAGGGACTTTATCTATCTGGTTATAATCCTTGCCTATATGAAGCATCTTGACTGGTTTTTGATTGCAACAGCCATTGGTACCCTTTGCTTTTCTGCTGCACTTATCTGGATAAAATTTAAGGGCTGATTTCCTCTTCAAAATCCTTTTCTAAAATTTCACCTGTCTCTTGATTCCTTAAAAGTATTTTGACCCGTTTTTCTGCCTGATTTAAAAGCTCTGAGCATCTTTTAGATATCTTCATTCCCTCTTCAAACATGGATATGGCCTTCTCAAGAGGAATATCTTTGTCTTCTAGGGACTCCACAATTTCCTTTAGCTCTGCCATCAACTCCTCAAATCCCTTTTGTTCAATTTCCTTTTCTTCCATCACACCTTATTACTTCCCTTTCTGTAATGATTATGTCCATAAACTCATCATGGGGTTTCATGGGGATATTATAATCCATCACCTGGATGGAAAAGGCAAGGGCAATCCTAAGGGCAGAAGGTGCCCTTTTTGATAAAAATCTGTCATAAAAACCGCCGCCATATCCGAAACGGGCTCCACGCCTGTCAAATACACTCCCAGGAACCACTACAATATCTAAAAGACGAGGGGCAATTTCTTCACACTTCAAAGGATCAGGCTCTTTTATGGAAAAGGCCCCAACTTTTAGGTCATTAAGGTCTTTTATTAAATAACACTTAAGCTCCTTTTTCTTCGTGTCAGTTACAGGCAAAACAACACGGCGTTTTTGCTGAAGAAGGGTTGAAATTATGGGGAAGGTATCAACTTCGCTCCTAAAAGAGCAAAAAAGCATGAGCAGCTTGGCAGCGGAGAATTCATCAAGAGAAAAAAGATTTGCCTTTATTCTTCGGCTAAATTCTGCCCTAAGAGTTTCAGGCAGTTTATCCCTTTCGGCAAGTATCCTTTTTCTAAGATCCAAGGAGGGCTATAGGCTCTGGGAAGGTGTATAAAAAATCTTCATGCAAGAAGAACGCTTTATGGTCCTGGTATTCCAAACAGGTCTGCATTTATTATCTCTAAAGGTTATAAATCTGCCGTTTGGCAGGGTTTTTAATGACCTAGCCACAATATAACGACCACCATCTGCTCCATAAAATTTTGAACCCACAACCCTAACACTTTGCCTTGGTTTAAGATTTAGATGGATCCTCTTAACAAACCAAAAGGGTGCAGTAATAACATTAAAGGTTCGAGAATTCGACTCCATGACAAAACACTTAAGCCCTCTAAACTCACAACCTTCTGTTTTTATAATGGTGCCAGTTACTATAACCTCTGTATTTTCGTCATATCCAACTAGATCCTGACCTGCCTGTACCTTTGAAAAATTTAATATAGTCAACAAGAATGCAGTAATGAACAGTGAATTAGCACTAAGCCATTTTTTCCACATAAACACTTCCTCTCCCTAAAAGGATTAGGCTTTCGTATTAAATTGCATTATCTGTGCCTTTATTGGCATTTTTTTATTTGGTCTATCAATTTTATACTTGTGAATTTCCTTAATTCTAATAACAAAAAAGATAAGATCGCCTTCTTTTTATTTAAATAAGAATATTTTTTTTAAATGCAATTAGAAAATAGAAAATCTATTTGAATTTTTAAATAGTGAAGCGCTGGGGTGAGACCCAAAAAGTGCAGTAA
>JALXCD010000160.1 GCA_026991135.1 Deltaproteobacteria bacterium
AACCCATACTTTGGTTTTTGAAACCTTGGGAAGCCCAGAAAGAGAACGGGAATTTTCATTGGGTTCACTCAAAAAATGGGGCTTTGATCTCGTTTTTGGGAAAAGAGATGGAATAAAGACCTTCTTTGCAGTGGAATCTGGGATCAAAGGCCAAGGCAAACAGCCAGAAAATAAAGAAATAGAGATTCAAGAGCTTTTGGAAACCCTTCCTAAGGACAAAAAGGTATTTGCCAGAATCGAGCTATTTCAAGGGATAGCCCAACTGGTAGTAGATTTAAGGGATAAAGAAAGGAATTTGGAAATTTTACGGGTTCCAGCAGGAAGCGTTCTATTAGCCTTTTTAAAAAAACAGAAATGCTGGAATGTTATTGAGGTCCTTAGAAGCCTTGGGTTTGCTGCTGAACTAAGGAAACAGCGGGGACAAGAAGGAAGACCCATATCCTATGAAAACCTACCCAATTTTTGTAAAAAATTTCTTAAAGACGCTAAAAAGATAGAAAAAAACACTGGGTTTGGCAGGCTTTCCCTAGCTTACTTTGGAAAAAACAAGGATGGAGATCCAAGGTTTCAACTCATGTGGCTTCTTCCTACTATTTCCATGTTCGACATAAGTATTTCTGAAAAAATAGACAAAGGGTTGGATATGTTTAACTGATAGCATTGCACAGAAAATAGAAGTTTAGGCGGGAAATTCTTTAATTTTCATATTTCTTTTTTTATGAGTCTGGCTCTGGGGAGAACACTATTGAAGACATTCTTAATGTAAACGCAGGGAAGCTCTCTATAAAAATATTTGATGTTTAGTCCAAGTTCAGATTCTTTAAGAAAACATGGAAATACTATCAAAACCACCCAAAAGTATTTCACTGGCTTGTCCATTTGAAATACCGAGGTGCCCTGTAAGAATTGAGGCAAACATCTGTCTGAAATCTATCTTAAATTTCATATTTCCTGAAGGATCTAAGTCTGTAAGGCTTGGGTGTTCACCGTAAAATCCTCCTTTAACTGGCTGTCCTATCACAAAGTGGACAGATGCCGTGCCGTGATCCGTGCCTGAGCCATTATCTTTCACCCTTCTTCCAAATTCAGATGTAGTCATTATCACTACTTCATTTTGATCTGTCATGTTGGAGATGTCTTCAAAAAAGGCCTTAATACTGCTTGCAAGTTCTTTTAAAAGAATGGGATGAGTGGAAAGTTGATTCACATGGGTATCAAACCCAGAAAGCCTTGCAACGTAGATACTGGTTCCAAGCCCTCCTTTTATAAGTCTGGCAATAGCAGATAGGTCCATTGATAGCCCATATTCTGGATAATTGTAGCCAGAATCACCCTTTTCCCAGGCTGTCTTAATAGAGTTCAGATATCTGTCAATTTCACTTTGAAGTCCTTTGACAAATAAAATTTCTTCATTTTCCATGAGAGTGCCATTCTCATTTAGGTCAGGAATATCTGTCAACATCTCCTGTATCTTAAATAACATCTCTGGATCTGAAATTGCCATACCAGAAATATTTTTGCCCTTTAATATTAGAGAAGACGAACTTTGGATTTCTATTGCCGGGGGATACTGAAAATTAGTTCGCCCTTCATTAATTAAATCCAGATATCTTCCCAGCCATCCTGTATAAATAATTTCTTCAGTGCTGGCCCCCTGCCAGATATCGGTGGATCTAAAGTGGGAAAGATCTGGGTCTGGATATCCTACTCCTAAAGTAATTGCCATATTTCCTTGATCCCAAATGCCTTTAAGGTCTTCAAGGTCTGGATGCAGGGCAAAGTCTTCGTTGAGTTTTATTAAAGAATCCGCTGATACTGCAATGTTTGGTCTTAATTTGTAATAGGAATTATCCGAAAACGGGATAAGGGTGTTAAGGCCGTCATTCCCTCCCTGAAGTTCAATGACTACAAGTTTTTTGTCGTATTCAGAGTCTTTTTCTTGAGCAAAGGTCTTAATATTTTCAGGAAGCAGGTAAAATGAAACTGCCGTTGAGCCGCATAATTTTAAAAAAGTTCGTCTTTTCATGTTATCTCTCCATTTATATAAGCTGATTATGTGAGTTGAAAGGCCTCCATCTGGACTAGGGTTTCTAGAAGCCCTAGTACCTTTCCCTTAATTTTAGTAGAAGTCGCATTATTGATATAGGGATCTCGGTCAATATCAAAAAAATTAAGGATATTTTCTAAATCTTCGTTACTAAGCCTCGTTGGTAAAAGGTCGGTAATGATGTTTTTAAATAGCTCTTTGGTGGTGGATGCTCTTTTTGCGTAATAGTAGGTAAATCCATTGATATCAAGGCCAAATTTTTTGTGTCTTTCGATGAAATTGATAGAAAGGGCCTTTCTGTAAATAAGTGTTGAAGTATCAAGCCAGGCCTCGTGTTCTTTCCATCCTGATACATTGGGAGGCTCTAAAATTGGTTGCCCTGTTATAGAAAGAAGTCTTCTAGTAAGTTTTGAATTAGGAGGTTTTCCACTAAACTGTCGTAAAAGTCCGATCAAAAGTTGCTGTGGGCTTTTAATGTCTGCACCTATAAATATGTCGTCCATGAAATGAGCACTTTTAAAAAGGGTCTTTAAGACGGGGGCCAATTCAAAATCATTATTAACGAGGAGTGTGGCCAGCTGTGAGATTACTTCCTCGTCCTCTTTATAAGAGACAAAGTGACGATATATCTTTTTCGCTAAAAAGGTGGCTGTCTCAGGCCTTTGAAATATTATATCAACGATGTCGTCTCCATTAAAATTTCCAGTATAGCCATAAAAGGTCTTTTCTCCAGCGTCAAAAAGCCAAGGAACAAAATATGACTTTCCGGTTTTGTTGTTTATCTTCCATCCCGTAAAGGCCCTTGCAGCCTCGACAACATCGTTTTGCGTATAATTACCTCTTCCTATGGTAAAAAGTTCCTGTAATTCCCTGGCGTAGTTTTCATTGATCTGCCTTTTTGTATTTTTTATTCCATCCAGATATTTGAGCATGGCTGGTTCTTTGCCAACAGCCTTTGTAAGCTCCCGAATATTACCTGTTGCATTTTTTCTAAAAAGATTATTTATTCTAAACATCCACCTGGGGTCTTTGACCTTGCTCACCTGAACTACAAAATGATTAGACCAGAAATAGACCAGCCTTTCCCGGATAGATACATCCTTAAGCGCCAAATCAATCATGAAATCAATCAGTTCTTCCCGGCGCTCCTGGTCTATTTCCGGGTTTTCGGGTGCGCCAGGGGGCTCATTTACCCACTCAAATGGTTCCGGAAGCTGTGGAAATTCAAAAAGGACATCCACGGCCCTATCTGGCCCAAGGTTTAAAAATCTGTCAATCTCTTGGGGCGACGGATCTCCTATTCGAGTTCGCCTTAAGAGATGACCGACCCTATTTCTGTCCCACGGAAATTCATGGGATGGTTTGTAAGGCGTAAGATCTCTAAATTGTGATTTCATGGCATAACTCTCCAATGTCCAGCTACCCATCTGCCTGTAATAGTATAATGTCCAGGAATCCAAACAGCCCTGTACCTATAAGTGAGTTTAGGTGTAGAAGGTCGGGCAACTATTTTTGTGGTGCAGGAAGTCATGGAAAACAGGGTTAAGGCCATTAATAATGAAAGAAAAAATATCCTCATGTTTCCTCCTGTTATTTTTGTCTTTATTTAAAAGACGATGGGCCTTAGAGAATGTTTAAAAAAATTAAAAAAGCGAAAATATTGTCTAAATCCTGATCATATAAGGAGTGTGACACATTTGTTTTTTTAAATAATAAAATCTGTGCTAATATTTTTAAAATCATCTAATAGGTAAGGCGAAAAATGAAAAAATATTCCTTTTCTTCTTTGGTATCACTCCTTTTATTTATTGGCAGCATATCCTGGGGTTTTTCACCACCTATAGATAAAGTCGCCACACTTTATACAGGAGAAAGAGATATTCATATAAACGTAGCTACCCTTCTCACAAAGGGCAGCTATATGGCTGTGCTATATAAATTGACCAAAGACGATCCAGATTTTTACAAGATAGTGGTATGTATTGTGAATTTAGATAATGGAAAGAAGACCTATGAGGTCTCCTTCTCTAAAGGAAAAGATACGAAACATCTTCCCTGGGCAGGACATTTAAGTATTAAAGATGGATATTTAAGCTATATCTCTAAAAAAGGTGATGAACATTTTATAACCATCCACAGGGTTGAACTTGCCACAGGGGCTGAAACCACCAGGCCTTTTTCATGCACTGTTATACTAAAATCAGATGATAGTAAGATTATGATATTTAACAGTTCTTCAAAAAAACTCTTTGTGTATAGGGCCCAAAATGGAGATGTGGAAACATACGATCTTCTGGATAAAGAGCTTCCATCTCACCGTTTTGTCACAGAGACAAAATGTATAGTCTATGATGGAGGAAGCTATTTATTAAAGGATATAGTCACAGGAGAAACTATTACACTTGGGACAGGTAATATAACATTTTTGCCTGGAGCCCCAATTTTTAGTCTTTTGACCCAGACCCAAACAGGTAATTGGATACTTAAACTTTATAAAAGAGATGGGACCCAAATAAAAGATATTTCCCTTTTGGAGCTTTTTAATAATGACAGATTTATAAGTTTTAAAGAAGTTGATACATCCTCAAAAGCCTCTCTTTTTATGATAAAGGCAGGAATTAATCCTTCAAAGACCTATTATCTACTTATAGACGCTAGTGGAAATATTATTAAGAAAATATCCGGTCAGGATATTGAGAATATAAAGATAGTAGATGAAGATCACCTTATTGTCTTTAGACGCATAGTTACTAATAATAACCCTTACTGGACAGTCGCATATGACAATACATCATTTGTCCTTCCCTCTATTGCCAATTTATCTCCATATAATGCGCACTATATAAATTTAGGGACAGGAGAGCGGCTATTAATAGATTTTGATGGCTCTAATGGACTAAAATATTCCCTTTCAGATGGACAGATTAAGGGCCTTTATCTTTTCCCAGCCGAATATATTACGAAGTTTGTTAAAGTTCACAAAAATAGGATATACATACTTTCTTTAAATAGAGGGGAACACGAAGATGATAAAAAGGCTAGCCTTGGGCTTTATTCCTTTTCGGCATCAACTCCTGGCTGGATTCCGGTAGATGTAAGCTTTTCACCTACTTTTGATGAACCGGATGTTCTTTATGAAAATACCAATATCAGGGTGGATATAAGAGGAAATTGTAATTATGGGCTAGATGAGCTTACAGTAGATGTAGATAAGGGCAGCCTTTCACGCAGTAATCATGCATATATATGGCATACACCGAACACCAAAGCCTTTGGGGAGACGGCCCATCTTATCTTCAAATTGGGGCCCATTATTTCGAGATATCCTGTAACTATAAAAAAGTCTCAAAATGTTTTAAGCATCCACCTGGAAAAGGATAAAAGAAACCGTGATCCGTGGATATTTAATATAAATGGCATCATAGACAACAATCTGGATAAAGATATTGACGGACTAACATGGACAGTAAAAACAAAAGGCATAAGACCTGCACTAAAAGGGCGAACATGGACAGATACCTTGCCAAAAATAATTGGTCGAAAGGGCAGTACGTTTTCCATATATGGTGACATATTGGCCAGGGATGTAGATGTAAAATGGAATGGCTATAAGATTGTCCGTTCTTTTACGGTGAGTTTTGATTCTAGATGGGGGCATGTAGAAAGCAGTATAAGTGACAATCTTACAATAGAATCTAGATATTACTTTACCATTGAATTTAAGGACCAGGATACTGGCAAGATTCCTCTGGAGATAGATAAAGATGACCTGGACAGGCTAAAGATTTTTACAGAAGATGGTGAAAATATTACAGATAAGCTTCAAATCTCTTTTAAAGGCCCCCATTGGAGGACAGATAAGGTCTCAAAAAAAGATCAAAGGGTCGGAAATGGAATTATTGTAAGTGGTATCTCTCCAGGTCTTTCCGAAAAACCTCTGAATCTTACCCTTAAATATGGACCGTTTACTAAAAAGGTCTCTCTCTTTTTTGATGCACGATACGGTTATAGATACAGTCCCCCTACAATTGTAATGGGTGTGGATGAGGAGGCAGGCCTTAAATTTGTTATAAAAGATGATGATGGAAATGAGATAAATAATGCAAATATCATAGTGAAAAGGGTAGGAGCTGATTTTTCATATCTTGATTATTCTGCCCTGTCTCCTGGAAGGTACGATATTTTCATCTGGAAAGAGGGCTACATTCCTTATCATTGTGAGATAGCACTTGAGAGACGGAAAAAAAAGACTCTTGAAGTGACCCTTAAAAAGTTTGTAGGCATAGTATTTAACCTGGAATCTTATTACAAGGGTCCACTCAAGGATGTTAAAAAATGTGAGATCAAAGACGTTTTGAATCTCACAAGGATCACAGATCATATCTATATAATGCCTGAAGGGCATGACACATTGTACTTTGGGGTTACCTATAAAGTTGGCTATCCCGATATAAAGGTAGCAAAGGTGTTTGCTGAGGATGAATACTCGGTATCATGCTGGATAAGAAAGGCCAAAGAGGAAAACTACATATATTTGGACAATGTATATCAAGGAGAACCAATAAAGACCTTTAAAAAAGATGAGCTATTCAGATCTCCGGATAGTATTAAGTCAGTAAAAATAGAGAATCCCACCCTTATTTTGGTTGAACTTAAGGCTAAAGCCAAACATACAAAGGAAGAGAGATTTGGTATTTGGTTTTTCCCTTCCTCATGGAACAATTATAAAACCGAGGCCCTACAGGGGGTTTTATTATATAGTTTAAGAGGAGTAGACCTTGATAGATTCTTTTCCTTTGGAGATGAAGCAGAAAAATATTTAAAAAGAAAAAGCAGTCAGCTTAGCACATCTGCTTTTGATGGCATCCTCTGGTATGGAATAAGTTCCCTGGATTTTCTAAAGGGTGCTATGGGCATTCCTGATTTTGGCCTTATAGATATAGGGAATACAGCCATTCAATATTATGTTGATTACACTTTAAATAAAGAGATTGTAAGGATTAAGATTGAAGAAAAAGACCTTGACAAACTAGATGGTCTTATGACAGATAGCCTCCTTACAGGGGTTTCAGGTGAAGTATTTAGTGCACTTAGCACAATAATAAGTGCTGGTGAGTGGGCAAGAGGTCTATCCTATGTGGTAAAAGAGGGAGAAGCAGGGGTAGTGGCAGGAGCTATTCTTGAAGCACTAACCGGTACAAAAAACTTCCAGTTTATAAAAGACACCGTAAATAGCTTTATAGAGCCAGTAAATAATATAATTGTTGCAGTAGATGAAAATAAACCCCAAAGTATAAGGGAGACTATGAAGAACCTCTGTCCATGTGTAGTGAAAGGTTGTGGGGAAGGAAAATCCGCTCTATGTGATATTTTTGCAATGGAGTTTACCAATATAATTGAATGGGAAAGTGGTAATTCATGGCCTCCATGTCTTCCAGAGAATTATATAAGCTATCCTAATGATATTAAATGCCTTGCTTCTGAAAAGGCTATGAAATACTACAAACCTGTGATAAGGCTTCTCTTTGATATAGCAGCGCCTGTTATAGATGCATGTATTATGAAGGTGGAATAGGGGCCTCGGCGGGGCTCCTATTCCATGGCTCAGTCAATACTACAAAGTTTATTTATTTTCTTTTATGCTTGTATCATGTGCCAGCCTTTATCTTATTTAAAATAGTTTTTAATGCTCTGCCCATAGGGGGCAGAGCATTAATTTTAGTGGGCAGGGTTCCTAATTACCGAGTTATTATAGGCATTATTGAGATATTTTTGCGATTTGCCTATTATTTCAATCAAACCACTTTCTATGGTCTGATTTTTCATGGATTCAAATAATATGGAATTGTTGATAATTTCGACCCAGGAAGAATCAAATTCTTCATTAAAAAGGGCACTGGAACTACAATCTGTATCATCATCATCCATAAAAGATACAAAATACTTTGCCATGTTATTGTCTTCACTGGAGCTTCCGTCACAGCCACCGAGACATCCATTTTCATTTTCCTCTTCTATTTCGTCTTTGGGATCAGCAACCACATCTACGGAAAATGCTACGCATTCATCTTGGCCAAGCCCACCGTAAAAATGTTTATTTAAATCAAGATACCAACTGTGGGAGATAGTTGCCTTACTGGAACTATCGGAACTTTTGGACAGATCAACACGTGTTCCATAAGTTGACGAATTTAAATCTATGGAGAAACCAGACGCCAAAGAAGTTGTGCCCTGATCTACCAGGTAGTGCTCTGCGCTGCTATAGGCACCAGTTAAAAGGAACTGGATCAAAACATTTGATGCATCTTCTCTGGGAGAAATATTTTCAACAGTTGCTTTAATATCCATTTTCACATAATTGTCCTCTGTCCACTCATAAGAAACACTTGTAATTTCAACACCCAATTCAGCTAAATCACATAAATCAGAGTACCTGTCTAAATCCTGATCATAAAGGGACTGAGAGACTTTGTAGGAATCAGAAGGCCATGAGGCCACAAAACATTCATTGTCCTGTAGTGTTATGAGATCTGTAGGTCCAAGAGGTACTGTCAATTTTCCATCTGGCCTGAAATAGGGGTAATACACACCATTTAGAAGGTGACATTTGTCATAAAGTCCATCTTTGGCCTGAAAATCGGAATTTTCGACACCTTCTACATTTAGATGGTCACAGTTTCCTTCATAATCGACTTCTGTTTTAGGCGTAATTGATATTAATAAATATGGACTATTTTTTTCATCATAGTTAAAGGTAGAATAGTCTGTTAGGCGAATTGGCGTTGATTTCCCTGAATATAACTCTCTATATGGAGTAAGTTCATTATTATCTTTCCAATTATATTGGACTATTAAACGATAATCACCTTGGCTATTATCATAACCAACTACTGTGACCGCGTGATCAGCTGGTTTAAAATCGCCATAATTTCCTTGCTCCCCAACTGCATTTAAGCCCATTATAAGTGGATGGCCAGAGTCTATTTCTGGTTTAACTACATTATTAAAAAGATCTTCAATAGTTCCACTAGATAGATGATTCAACTGCCTTTCTGAATGTGCTATGCCTTTATAATATTTGTTACCCATCAGCGTATAGGCCTGGATGTCAAAATCATAACCCTTTTTATCGAAGTATTTTTCAAGTGCATCAATTAAGTCATCCGGAGATACGCCAGAGGCATTGCAACTCTTATATGGATCCAAATCCATATATCTTTGCTCACCTAGGAGAATAATTGTATCCATTGGAAGGCCATTTGCGTCAACTTCATCGTCATCAATTAACTCATAACCTCTTCGGTCATACCAACCAAGAATAGTTGCTCCGGCAACAGGACCGCAACCAGTAGGAAATCCATTCGGACACTCGCAGGCCCTATTAAATATCTCTCCGAAAAAAGTTTTAAACTCGTCAGCATCGTCACAGGTTATATATTTTTGATAATATCTGGGAACGCCAGAAATTATGGCAATTTCGTTGTTGTTTCCGCTGTTTTGGGTGGAATCCTGCCCGATAATTATGTCACTCTTTATCCCGGAGTGATTATAGGACATTGATGATCCACGCTGAAATTCATTGCTTTTGGGCATCGCATAGGCTTGAATGGCAGACATTACACTGAAACCAAGTGCTAGAATAAATAGATTTTTCATTTCTTCCTCCTGTGTTTGATTTTTGTTCTCTTAAAAAAGACAGGGTAAATGGAACCAGTTAGCTTTAAATTCTAAGACTGTTTTTTTATAAAAAAGTTTAAAAATTTTTTTGTTAACTTATAACA
>JALXCD010000161.1 GCA_026991135.1 Deltaproteobacteria bacterium
GAAACAAACAGAGCGTATTACTTATTTGATTGCACTTCAAAAATGGGATGAAGTAGTCAAGATAGGTAAACCGGCTGTAAAACCGCTTATTGCTGCTCTGAAGGATAAAAACAAGGATGTCCGAGAGATGGCAGCCTGGGCTCTTGGCAAGATAGGTGACAAAAGGGCTGTAAAACCGCTTATTGCTGCTCTGAAGGATGAAGACGGGAATGTTCGAGATGAGGCAGCCAAGGCTCTTGGCAAGATAGGCGACAAAAGGGCTGTAAAACCGCTTATTGCTGCTCTGAAGGATGAAGACTCAGGGGTCCACATGGAGGCAGCCAAGGCACTTGGAGAGTTGGGATGGAAGCCACAGGAACAGACAGAGCGTATTACTTATTTGATTGCACTTGGAAAAATGGATGAAGTAGTCAAGATAGGTAAACCGGCAGTAAAACCGCTTATAACTGCTCTGAAGGATAAAGACTGGGTTGTTCGATATGAGGCAGCCAAGGCTCTTGGCAAGATAGGTGACAAGAGGGCTGTTGAACCGCTTATCGCTGCTCTGAAGGATGAAGACGGGAATGTCCGAGGGAAGGCAGCCTGGGCTCTTGGCAAAATAGGCGACAAAAGGGCTGTTGAACCGCTTATTGCTGCTCTGAAGGATGAAGACGGGATTGTTCGAGATGATGCAGCCTGGGCTCTTGGCAAGATAGGCGATAAAAGGGCTGTTGAACCGCTTATCGCTGCTCTGAAAGATAAAGACTGGGGTGTTCGAGATGATGCAGCCTGGGCTCTTGGCAAGATAGGCGATAAAAGGGCTGTTGAACCGCTTATTGCTGCTCTGAAGGATGAAGACGGGAATGTTCGAGATGAGGCAGCCAAGGCTCTTGTTAGGATAGGCGCCCCGGCTGTTGAACCGCTTATTGTTGCTCTGAAGGATAAAGTCTGGAATGTCCGCAGGAAGGCCGCCATAGCCCTTGGCAAGATAGGTGACAAGAGGGCTGTTGAACCACTTATCGCTGCTCTGGATGAATCCGGGGATGTCGGAGAGGAGGCAGCCAAGGCTCTTGGCAAGATAGGTGACAAGAGGGCTGTTGAACCGCTTATTGCTGCTCTGAAGGATGAAGACAGGGATGTTCGAGATGAGGCAGCCAAGGCTCTTGGCAAGATAGGCGACAAAAGGGCTGTTCAACCACTTATTGCTGCTCTGAAGGATAAAGACTCGTTTGTTCGAGATGATGCAGCCCGGGCTCTTGGCAAAATAGGCGCCCCGGCTGTTGAACCACTTATTGCTGCTCTGAAGGATAAAGACCTGGTTGTCCGAGAGTTGGCAGCCGAGGCACTTGGCGCAATAGGTGACAAGAGGGCTGTTGAACCGCTTATTGCTGCTCTGAAGGATAAAAACAAGTATGTCCGAAAGATGGCAGCCTGGGCTCTTGGCGCAATAGGTGACAAAAGGGCTGTTGAACCGCTTATTGCTGCTTTGAAGGATAAAGTCTGGAATGTTCGAGATCATGCAGCCTGGGCTCTTGGCGCAATAGGTGACAAGAGGGCTGTTGAACCGCTTATTGCTGCTCTCAAGGATAAAGACGGGGATGTCCGAAAGAAGGCAGCCTGGGCTCTTGGCAAAATAGGCGACAAAAGGGCTATCAAACCGCTTATAGCTGCTCTGAAGGATAAAGAACGGCTTGTCAGAAAGGGGGCGGCCGAGGCACTTGGCGAAATAGGCGACAAAAGGGCTATCAAACCGCTTATAGCTGCCCTTACAGATTGGGAGGCTAAAGAAAAGGTCGGTTCTGCCCTAGTGAAGCTCGGCTGGAAACCTAGGACCCAAACTGAAAAGGTCCACCTCTGGATAGCACAGAGAGACGGAGCGAGGTTAAGAAAAAACTGGAAGTTGACCCAAGAGGTTCTCTTTAAGGATATCGAGTCAAATGACAAGAAGACCATCACATATGCCCTTTATACATTCATTGCCCTTGGTAAAAAAGAGATAATTCCTTTACTAATAAATAAGCTAAATATTGAAGGCACCAAGACCATGGCCGAAGCCTACCTCAATTGTGGTAATAAAAAACTTCACGAGGCCGCTGAGGATTGGGCATACAGACATGGATACACGGTAAAATCAGGAGGCGGTTCTGCTCCGGTCTCCTGGGGAAGCTTTTAAAATTACTGAGACATGGTTTTAAAACAGATATTTTCAATTCCGGTTGAAGAGGGGAAGTATCTTGTCTATGCCCCTTTGAAAAGGATAGCCTTTTTGGCCAATGCAGCACTTGTAAATGCCATAGTGGAGAAATGCCGTGAGGGGGAAGGCTCTCTGTCAGGAAACACACAGGCCCCTGCACGTTCTGAAGATGGTCCGCAATCTTTCATGGATTTCTTGCGCAGTCTCAATTTCTTCCAACCTGATCCAGTTCGGGAGGATGCATGCCAGGCAAAGAGAGCTCAATTGGCATCTTTTTTAAGCTACACAAATGTTTGATTTGAATTTATTGCTAGAGGAGGTCTTTCATGGAAAGAAAAGGATTCTGGGTAATACTAGCTTTATTGCTTTTATTTTCCTTTGGATGTAGTGCGAGTATTCAAGAATTGGCAAAGGCAAGAGATGTAAACGGACTGGTTCAGAAACTAAAAGATAAGGACTGGTATGTCCGCAAGGAAGCAGCAGAAATGGTTCCCAAAATTTAGACAGTTTTTTTTGGAGTTTTTTGTTCGCTTCCCTGATCATCAAGCTGCCTTTAAAAATTCATATACTTCATCAGGAGTCTTGTTATCAAGACTCTGGTGAAATCTTTCTGTTAGAGTCCCTGTCAATTCCCCAGGTAAGGGCCTTTTAAATTCCCCATTTAGGTGCATAGGTTATTATTAAATAAGAAATTATAATAATTAAACATTTACAATTTAAATCAGTTAATTTTATTTTTCATATTTTTCATACGATAGCTTGGGCCAAGGATTTTAATTATATGGCAGTAATGGACCAGTCTATCAATAATGGCAGAGGCAAGGACCTGGTCACCAAATATTTTGACCCAATCCTCGAATAATCTGTTTGTGGTAATGATAATAGAGCCATTTTCATGTCTTCTTTTAACTATTTCAAAGAATTCATCTACAGTTTCCTGAGGTATTTTTTTAAAGCCTATTTCGTCTATAATGAGAAGGTCCAGGGATATAAGCTCTTTAAAGGACTTGTGATAAGAGCCGTCCCCTTTGGCTGTTAGTAGCATTGAGAGCATATCGGAAAGGCAAATCATTTTCACTTTATAGCCTTTTTTAAGGGCTTCCAGTCCAAGGGCATTAGCCAGGTGTGTTTTTCCGACACCTGGGTTACCCATAAAGATGATGTTTTCTTTTTCCTGGACAAATCTGAGGGCTTGCAGATCCAGGATAAGTTTTTTGTTTATTTTTGGTTGGAAGTTAAAATCGAAAGTATCAAGGCTTTTGGATGGGTCCAGTTTTGAGAGTCTAAGTCTTTTGAGATAGGAATTAGAGGCTCTGTTAGAGTATTCATCCTGAAGGAGGAGAGAGATAAAATCCAGGTATGAAAGATTGTTTTCAATGGCATACTTGTTTCTGGCCTCTATGGTTTTTGCCATTCCAGACAGTTTGAGTCCTTTTAGGTGTTTTAGTATTTCCATTAGAGAGCACCTCATGCGAGCCTGTCATAATCAGAGAGCTTGTTTCCAAAACCAGAGCCATTGATAGCGGACTCTTTAGTGTCATGGAGGTTATAGAGGCCATTTTCACATATTCTTTTAACTGATTTGTAGTTTATGGCATTAAAGGTAACAGCCCTTTTACAGGCCTTATTTACAACATCTGGTTTATATATCTTGGCAAGAGAAAGGACTCCATTTATTGATCTTCTCCAACAGCTGGGTTTTTCTTTTTCAAGGCACTTTAAAAACTCAAGGACATGGAGACCAAGTTCCTTGCATTTCTCTTCATAGTAAATCCTTGACTTAGGTATTTACTGTTCTTTTACTCATCTTTAACAGTTGTTTGAAAAATACTCAGCAATATCAATAGATTATAGACATAATTGTAGCTCTTGGCACTACTTGGTGTTATCGAGTGTAAAATCTGACTAGTCATCCACTTATTTCCCTGATGGTTGGAGGAAGGGCCATTTTTAATGACTTGAAAACTTTACTGCAGGTGCCTTGACACTGGGTCCTTATGGCAAGGGTCTTTCCGTTTTCCTGTATTACCACTTCTTGTAAGGCCTCAAGGTCCTGAATTATGTCACACCATTCAAGATCATGTCCTTGGCTTTCTAGGCGATCCAGTAACTCACTGACAACTATTAAAGCTATTATAGATGAGCTTAAGTTCTGTGCTCCAGCTCAATTCCATTAAACTTGAACTTTTTTCCTTGCATTTAGTTCAAAGGCCTATTACTTTTTCATGGTTATGAATATAATATTAAGAGATATTGAAAAAAAAATCAGGGTATGGCTCAATGAGCCTCAAATCATTCTTATTAAAGGTGCCCGACGGGCAGGCAAGACGACTCTGTTAAATATTCTAAAAAGTGAACTTGAGAAAGCCGATAGAAAAACTGCCTATTTTGCAGTTGACCAATTAATTTATGAGCCCATTTGGAAAAATTCCTCTATTTTTTATAAGTTTTTAAAAAATGAATACGATTTTTCAAAAGACTCTCCACTTTTTTTATTCCTTGACGAAATACAGTATTTAAATGACCCAGGCCTTTTTCTAAAAACCCTTTATGATTTGAGTGTCGGAAGCGTAAAAACACTGGTTACGGGGTCATCTACACTAGAACTTTCTAAGACCAGGGAGTTTTTGCCTGGTAGAAAGGTTGAATTTGTTCTAGAGAGATTTTCCTTTTTAGAATTTTGGCGTTTTTATACGGGGAAAAATACCATAGCAACTTTTAAATTAGAGGATTTAGAATCTCTGAAAGACTTTTATATTGCATATTCCAATCGTCTAAAAGAGGGATTTATTGAATATTTGACCTGGGGAGGGTATCCGGAGGTAGTTTTGATTCAGGGTAAGGATAAAAAGGATGTTATGTTAAAAAACATTTTAAATACCTATCTTGAAAAAGATGTAGCGGCCTTATTCCATCTTCAAAATATTTCAAATTTCAATAAGTTGATCTATTTGTTGTCAGATCAGGTTGGACAGTTATTAAATAAGAAAGAGTTGTCTTCTACCTTGGGTATGCATTTTAATACCCTAGTATCCTATCTTGATCTTTTATCAGGCACTTTTATTTTTGATTACGTTCCTCCCTTTTTCACCAATGTAAGAAAAGAGTTGTCCAAGATGCCCAAGGTGTATGCAAGGGATATTGGGGTAATTCAGTGCCTAAGACCTGATTTCTATGGAGATTATAATTTGATAAATGGTCATAGGGTGGAGAATTTTATCTACCGCCATCTTCTTGAATTTTTCGACGACAATAAAATCCGCTTTTACAGAACAAGGGGAGGGGCTGAAATAGATTTTATAGTCACCAGTGAAAAAGGTTTAATTCTGATAGAGGTAAAATATAGAAAAGGAAGGCAAGTCAAATTTCCTAGGGCCATGAAGAACTTTGAAAAAATTTATGGAGATATGGTAAGATATCGAATGATAATTACTCAAGACTACCTGGATTTTGAAGAAAAACGTCTATTTATCCCAGCTCCACTTTTCCCTTTTTTAGATTTGATTGAAAATGAACGGCCCTAAAGCTTTTTAAAGGGTTTTTAAATTAAAATACTCATTTTCCACGTGTTTGCATAATAAATTCCTCAATCAATATTAACAACTCTAAATTGATTCTAGAATACTTTGATCTTGTCTATATAAAGGCATCCTGAAAGTAACATATTAGCTCTATCTCTATCTAATCATCTGTTTTTGGCAAAGGTACTCATATTCCTCAGTGAGGAACTTTCAGTAAAGATACAAATAGACTCAATGGAAACAATTTTCATTGCAAAGGTCAAGATGATTCAGGAAGAAGACAATAACTGGGAAGATAAATATAAAAATATACTTATCAATTAATCAAATTGCCTTAGAAAAATCATAAGAAAACAAGATTAGATAATCAGATAAAACACTTTTAAAAAAATTCCGATAAAAAGATATAGGTAAAATCAAGAAAGGACAGGAGGTTTAACTATGCCCAATAGGGTCACCGCTGAAAAAGCCAAAGAAATCCACAAAAAGCTCACCAAAAGACAGCAAAGACTTCCTTTTAGAGGAGCTATTCGTCTAAGCTCTTATGAAAAACGTGTTACAGGAGATTTGGACGACTTTGAAAAACAGGTGAAGGGTCCCTGGCTTTTTAATACAGAAGCTAATCCCTATACGCAATTCCTCAAGGATTTGGACCCTGCGTATCATGCCTGGGCATGTCCTCCTGGCATCCGAACCGGAGACGAAACTGTTTATCATTTGGCAAGGTCATGTCAGCCTCTATTACAGGATATTACTTTACGTGAGCTAATTGAAAGAAATCCCGAATTGGATGAGGACAATGAAAATTATCCCCAATCTCCTGTGGATGAATTTTTACAATGTCTCCTGGACCCTGAGAGAGAAAAGGCTCTTGAGCGCTCTATAGAAACCTTCGGGCTTTTGCAACCCCCTCTAATCACAATGGATGGAGATGTCATATTGGGTAAGAGGCGGCTTAAGACTCTGATTAGAATTATTAGCAAATATAATTACAACCCTCTCGACTTGAAAATAACATGCTATGTCTATCCTATAAGGGGAAAATTTCTTTATATATATGACAAAGAGGGGGATAAGCTCAAAAAGCTTGAAGCCTATATTGACCATATAAGGGGCAGTGAGGCCCTTACCCACAGGGGAGTGGAGGGAGATGCCAGAAAAGAACTTCGCAAGAGGGCCAGCCTTGACAGGTATCTTGAAAAGGTAGCTGAAGAACGAAAATTGTTTGCAGAAACCAAGTCAATTATCAAAAGGCTCTCAGAAACTCTGAATAGACTCAAACACCATGACATTGAGGAGGACCTCTGGTTTTCTGGAGCAATGGAGGAAATTCGCAAGATCATTGCTGAGGTAGCCGAATTTGATAATGAGCTTGTCGAAATGCTCAAGAACAAGGACCAAAGAGAGCTTGCCCGCAAAAAACTCGCCTTTTACCGCAAGATGGCAGAGATGCTGGAATCTTATGGGTTTGCTTTTATAAAAGCAGGTGATGCTTGGGAAAACATAAAAAGCCAAATTCTGGCAGGGCGAAAGGCCCAGAAAGAGCTAGAAAAATATAATGTAATTGAAATAGAGTATAATTCATTAAAAAAGCGCCATAGTGAACTTCACAAAGAATATGACTTCCTCAAGGAACACATGGAAGATGTTCAAAGGACGGCAGACCACTTTGCACAAAAGTCTGCTGACCTAGAGGAAGAATTGGAAGAAGCAAAAAAAGAACTAGAGAGGCTAAAGGCAGGAGGGGCCAGCAAAGAGGAAATTGAAAAAGCAGAGACCAATGTTGAAGAATTGGAGAACGATCTTATAACTGCTCAGGGAATGCTCCAAGAAGCTCAAAAGGAGCTTCAAAAGGCAAAGGAGAGAGAAAAAAAGCTTTTACAGGAAAAGGCTCATCAGCAGGAGGAAATTGAGACACTTTCAAGGGAAATAGAAAGGCTCAATTTTGTTTTAAAGCAAAAAGAGGAAGAACTGGAAAAAAACAGAGAGGAACTTACAGAGCAGTATAAACACAGACTGGCCCAGGAGCTTGAAGAGAGAGTGGAGGAAATAAGGGCCGAGTATTCAGAGAGAATCAGGGAGAAAGAAGAGGAAATCCTTGCGAAATACAGGGAAAAGCAGGCTAAACTTGATGAGAAGATAAGGGAGTTTGAGCAAAAAAGCCAGGTTGTAGAAGAAGAGTTTCTCAAGAACAAGGAAAAGCTAGTACAAGCCTTAGAAAAGGCCCAATCCCAAGGGGCCTTATTGGATGTCTTTCCTAAAAAAGACAAGACCACAATAAATAATATAGTTAACCTTAATCTTACCCTTGAAACCCTCTTTGGAGAGGTTCATCGGCTTGTTCAGGTCTTGCAGGGTTCCACCAAGAGGCTTGAGAAAGAACTCACTCCGCAGATGAAGGCCATTCTTAGAAGCTACATCCATTCTACCAGGGTGAACATTAACATTATAGGCAAAACCTTGTTGGAAGCGGACCAATGGCTCACCAGAATGGAGGCAATTTTAGGCATTAAGGGTGATCCTGATGGTAACGGTGGACCTGGAGGCGGAAAGAAAACAGAGAAAAGTGAAGAGTTGACAGGGGGAGAGGCGGTTCAGCAGGATTCACTGGTTACAGAGCCGGCAGAAGGTGTTGCGGCTATAGCCAATACCGCAGAAACTAATCAGTTGGATGATAAGCCCAGATACAGGGACAGAGGAGCCGAGCTTTTAAAGCAACCCAAATGGCAGAAGGCTGTTGATGCCATAGTTAAGAGCTACGAAAAGTCATCTCCGTCAGAGGGGATGGACAATGACGGCAATTATGCCGTTACCAAGCTCTTCTTGAAGAAGAGAGTCAATATTGAGAAAAAGTTTGCCCAGCTTGGATACAAGGTTCCAAAGCTCAAGAAGGGTGAAACTGTTACCGAACATTTCCGCAAGTTCCTTGAAGATATGAAGGCCAAAAAGCATCCGTATTATCAGGAATACAAGGAGCTTGTGGATGAATATAACAGACTGAAGGCGGAAACATGGGGAGCCTGGTATAACTTTGCGGAACAGGCAGCAAGGCAGATTTGCTCCAAGTATGGCGGAGGGCTTACTTTTGATGAGATTGACCCAAGCGGAGAGCTTGAACAGAAGATATCAGGCGCTCTTGAACAGGCCCTTGACCGCATGAAGACGGTCAATCCAAATTATATAAAATCATGGGTAATGCAGAAAATCCAAAGTGCCCTTCAAATAAAATCTGCTCCAACAATTTTAATATTGGGAGATGAGGAGTTTATAGGAAATTGTAAGACCCATTTACAGTTAGATAAATACTTTATCCATACGGCTTCGGATGCAGAGCTTGCCGAATTAAAATTACAGGGAAAAATTGACTGTGTTATTACCAACCTTCCCATAGAATCTATCAAAAAAATCCTCTCCAATCCAAAACTTAAAAACAAAAAATTGTCATTTATGTTCATAAATTCAGAGGAAGATATTGGAAAGGTCAGCCGTATAGCTCAAGAAATTCCGGTAGTTGACAAGATTACCTTTGAGGAAATTCCCTTTGGGCTGGAGACAGAGATTGATTTCTATGAAATCATGGACAGTTTCCTCAATTCAAGCGCAAAAGTTTATAATAAAAAAGTCAGAAAATGGAATCCCTTACTGAGTAAGTCCTTTGACCAGATAATTGACGAGCAGGGGGAGATGCAGAGTCAAATGAAATCAATGAAGTTTTTGTATGACTCATTTCCCTTTTATCTGGCGCACGAAAATGGAATAATACCCCAAGTAGAAAGAAGGGGACCGCCTCATAATATTGTTCAACAGGCCAAGGTTTGACTTTAAAATGATGGAAGGGACTTAGAAGGAACCGATCTGCCAGTCATATTAACCTCCTGTCAAAATCTGTAGAAATTCTCTGTTCTTGTCCTCAAAAACCAATAACTATTTGAGATTTTTTTATACGTCATTAATTAATTTAATTTCAATATGACGTATAAAAAATATTCAGATAAGAAGGTTCTTCAGGATATAGAGGAAGAGGGAGTCACCGTGACATACATGGGCGCTCCCAGGTACCGCATAAACGTAAGGGCTGAGGATTACAAAACAGCAGAGGAAATCCTGCAGAGGGCTGCC
>JALXCD010000162.1 GCA_026991135.1 Deltaproteobacteria bacterium
GATCTTGAAAGATGCGTTTAATTCTATTAGGTGGAACAGGAGCAGGAAAAGGAACCAAAGCCAAGTTTATTACTGAAAAATTTGGTATTCCACAGATCTCTACCGGCGACATGCTAAGACAGGCTGTAAAAGATGGAACAGAGCTTGGGCTTGAGGCCAAAAAATATATGGATGCCGGTGAGCTCGTACCTGACGATGTAATCATTGGCCTTGTCAAGGAAAGGATCAAACAGCCCGATTGTGAAAAGGGCTTTCTTTTTGACGGATTCCCAAGGACCATTCCTCAGGCAGAGGCCATGAAGGAAGCCGGGGTAAAAATTGACTATGTGGTGGAGATTGCAGTTCCAGATGAGGAAATCATAAAGAGAATGAGTGGAAGAAGGGTTCATTTGCCATCAGGTAGGACCTATCACATCATCTACAACCCACCAAAGGTCGAAGGTAAAGATGATGTAACAGGTGAACCACTGGTTCAGAGGGAAGACGATAAGGAAGAGACAGTTAGAAAGCGTCTTGAAGTCTATCATGCCCAGACAGAGCCACTTGTTGAGTTTTACAAGAAATGGGAAGAGTCAGGGGACCCAAATGCACCAAAATACGTAAGAATTGATGGAGTTGGAACTGTCGATGAAATAAAGGAAAGAATCTTTAAGGCCCTTGGTGCTTAATTGATTTAAAAAATAGTTACAGAAAAAGGCGGGGTTCATCCCGCCTTTTTTATTTACTGTCCCACCATGTCAAAAGGCCCATTTCAAAAGGATGCGCCAGCTCCTTCTTATAGGGATAACATCTTACTGTAAAACCGATCTGACCACTTGAAAGACAAAGAAGATTGCCTCTAAATATGCACCCCTGATCTGTTACATCCCCGGTGAAAAGGAGGGGAAGGGGATGACCTTCTGCTAGCTCACCCTTTTCATCAAGATGTCCTATGTAGGCATCTACCCGCACCTCATCTGGAGAAATTTCACCTAAATGGACAACCGCAGTAATGGGAATTCTATCCCCGACCTTTGGCGAATGATTGGAAGGCAGATTGACTTCTTTTATTTTAACTTGATGCCACAGGGAATAGATCCGCTTTTTCCAATGAGAAAGCTCCTTTGCCTCCTTCCAGCCAGTTTCTATAAAAAGGTTCCACCTGGCAGCATTTGGGAGATAAAACTTAGTGCTATATTCTTCCACCATGCGGTTGGTGTTAAAAAATGGACATATTGACTGAATTGAATTTTTGATCATCTCAATCCAGCCTGTTGGTATTCCGTGGGCGGATCGTTCATAAAATAGAGGAATCACTGTATTTTCCAAAAGCTCATAAAGAAGCCTGCTTTCTACTTCATCCTGATAGTTAAAGTCCGTGTATTCCTCTCCTGCGCCAATGGCCCAGCCGTTATTGCCGTTATAGGCCTCAACCCACCAGCCATCCAAAATGCTAAGGTTTATCCCCCCATTGGCAGTAACTTTCATGCCGCTTGTTCCACTTGCTTCCATGGGCCTCCTGGGGGTATTGAGCCATACATCCACACCCTGAACCAGATATCTTGCCACTTCGATGTCATAGTTTTCTATAAAAACGATGTGATTTCTAAGCTCAGGTTTATTGGCCATTTGAATAACAGTATGGATTAGCTCCTTACCTTCTCTGTCCTTTGGATGGGCTTTGCCACTAAATATTATCTGGACAGGCCTCTCAGGATTGGTAAGTATCTCTGTAAGCCTCTTTTCATCACGGAAAAGTAAGGTGGCTCTTTTGTAAGTGGCAAAACGCCTTGCAAAGCCTATTGTAAGGGCCTCAGGGTCAAGGACCTCATCTGCCATCTTCAACTGATATCTTGGGGCACCCTTTGCCTCAAGCTGTTTTTTTAGTCTTCTTCTTGCAAAAGAAATAAGTCTGTCTCTAAGCCTTTCCCTACTTCTCCAAAGCTCAAAATCTGCAATATGCTCCACCCTTTTCCAGATGTTATGATTAGTAGGCTCATCTATCCACCTTGAACCCAAATATCTTTCATAAAGCCTTGACATCTCCCTTGAAAGCCATCCAAGGGTATGGACTCCGTTTGTTACATGGGTAATGGGGACTTCGTGTCTCGGAATTTGAGGCCAGATATTTGCCCACATCTTTCTGGAAACATCCCCATGCAACTTGCTCACTCCGTTTGTCTGGGATGCCATCTTGATGGCAAGAACTGCCATGCAAAAATCCTCTGATTGATTTCCAGGATATATTCGCCCTAAATCCAAGAAGGCATCGATACCGATACCTAACTCATTGGCCACATTGGAGAAGTATCTCTTTATGAGATCCGCTGGAAACCTATCTATTCCAGCAGGGACCGGGGTGTGGGTAGTAAATACACTGGTGGCTCTAACGGCTTCAAGGGCCTCGTCAAAGGTAAGCCCTTCGTTTTTTATTAGCTGCAAAAGCCGTTCAATGGCCATAAAAGCCGAGTGCCCCTCATTCATGTGACAGACACACGGCACTTCACCTAGAGTTCTAAGAAGCCTTATTCCTCCTCTACCCAGGATGATCTCCTGCTGAAGCCTTGTTTCAATACTTCCTCCATAAAGGTGAGAGGTAATTTGTCTGTCAGATTTAGCATTAAGTGGAACGTCAGTATCAAGCATGTAAATCTTAACCCTTCCAACAACTATCTCCCAGGCTTGGCAATAGACGCTTCTTCCATCCATATCCACCTGAATCATCAAAGGATTTCCATCCTTATCAAGGACCTGAGACAAGGGCATGTTGTAAAAATCATTGGAAGGATAAGTTTCTAGCTGCCATCCATCTGGGTTGAGATACTGTTGAAAATAGCCATGCTTATATAAAAGACCTATACCCCTCATGGGAAGGCCAAGGTCACTTGCAGACTTCATGTGATCGCCAGCTAGAATACCTAGACCACCTGAGTAAAGGGGGAGACATTCATGAAGCCCAAATTCAGCAGAGAAATACGCAATGAATCCAGGCTTTTTCATAGAGCAGACCTTATTAAACCATGTTTGGGCATTTAGATATCGGTCCAGCTCTTCAAGTACAGACTCCATCCTTGCCAGAAAGACCTCATCCCTTTCAAGTTCCTCTAGCCTTGGCTGTTCGATGGCACCAAGCATGGCTATCGGGTTGTGGCCTGTCTGATCCCAAAGGTCTGCATCCATATCCTTAAAAAGATAAATGGCCTCTGGCGTCCAGGTCCACCAGAGGTTTTTGGCAAGTCTAATGAGGGGCCTAAGATTTTCAGGCAGATTTGGGGTGATGGTAATAGTTTTTATAATTGGCATATCAAGGGACCTTAGTATTTAATGTCAATTTCATCTTCACTTGGACAGTAGATCGTAAGTTTTGAGCCCTGTTTAAGTCCTCCAAAAAGTAGGGCGTCTGCGATTTTATCCTTTATCACCTCTTGAATCAGACGAGAAAGGGGGCGAGCACCATGTTCAGGGTCATATCCCTTTTTAGCAAGCCACTTTTTGGCATCCTCTGTAATATCAATCTGTACCCTTTTTTCAAAAAGTTGACTTTGTAGCTCACCGATCATCTTTTCAACCACCTTTTCCATGACCTCTGGGGTTAGGTTTCCAAACTGAACAATGGCATCAAGTCTGTTCCTAAATTCAGGACTAAAGAGCCTTTTTACAGCCTGGGCCCCCTTCTTTTTCTTGTCATCACTGGAGGTTGGCGCAAAACCAATGGCCCTAGCCTCCATTTCCCTTGCCCCAATATTTGAGGTCATGATCAGGATGACGTGCTTAAAATCCGCTGTCCTACCTGTATTATCGGTAAGTTTTGCATAATCCATTACCTGGAGAAGTATGTTAAAAATATCAGGATGTGCCTTTTCAATTTCATCCAAAAGGAGCACGCAAAAGGGGTGCTTTCTTATGGCTTCTGTCAAAAGGCCTCCTTGGTCAAAGCCAACATAACCTGGAGGTGCTCCGATAAGCCGGGCCACTGCGTGTTTTTCCATGTATTCACTCATGTCAAAGCGCTCAAAATGGACACCCAATACCTTTGCGGTCTGCCTTGCAAGCTCTGTCTTTCCAACACCTGTTGGACCCGTAAAAAGAAAGGAGCCAATTGGTTTTTCTGGATTTGTAAGGCCTGCTCGAGAGCGTTTAATTGCCTGAACCACTATCTTAATGGCCTCATCCTGCCCAAAAACTACTGACTTAAGACTGGGCTCAAGCTCCTCAAGCCTTGCAAGGTCACTCTTTGTAAGATTTTTGGCAGGGATATTGGCCATTCGTGAGACCACATTTTCAATGTGTTTGACAGTTATTGTGGCAGGAGAAGCGTCTTCAGGTCGATTAAGCCTTATGAAGGCTGCTGCCTCGTCAATAATATCTATTGCCTTATCTGGTAGAAATCTATCTCCAATATATCTTGCAGAAAGCTCTGCAGCGGCCTTTAGTGCACTTTTAGTATATTTTACATTGTGGTGTTCCTGATAATGGCGTTTAAGACCTTCAAGTATCTTTATGGTCTCTTTTATAGAAGGCTCAGTGAGATCTATCTTTTGAAAGCGCCTTGAAAGGGCCCTGTCCTTTTCAAAAAAGTTTCTGAATTCCTCATAGGTGGTTGATCCAATGCAACGAATCTCTCCACTTGCAAGAACAGGCTTTAATATGTTTGATGCATCCAAAGAGCCTCCACTTGTTGCACCTGCACCAACAATAGTGTGAATTTCATCTATAAAGAGAATGGCATTCTTCCTGGCCTTAAGCTCCTGGATTACGTCCTTTAATCTTTGTTCAAACTCGCCCCTATATTTTGTCCCAGCCAAAAGCGCGCCCAAATCAAGGGCAAAAATTTCTACATTCTTTAAGGCCTCCGGCACCTCTTTTTTCCAAACCTTATAGGCAAGACCTTCTGCAAGGGCAGTCTTTCCAACCCCTGGCTCTCCTACAAAAATAGGGTTGTTTTTTCTTCGTCTGCAAAGAATCTGCATTGTCCGCTCAAGTTCCCTTTCTCTTCCTATGAGTGGGTCGATATTTCCAGAAGCAGCCTTTTCAACAAGATTCACAGTGAATTTTTCAAGAACAGAGCTTTTTTGCGCAGGATGGGCCTGTTTTTCCTTCTGGGTGCCTTGTTCATCTCCCTTGGGAAGCTTTGGAGTAAAGGTGGAACTACTGACCTTGGCAATCCCATGGGAAATATAATTTAGAATATCCAATCTGGTAATTCCCTCTTGCTTTAGAAAATAGACCGCATAGGAATTTTCCTCTGTCATAAGAGCGCTTAAAAGGTCCCCAATATCTGCCTCTTCCTTACCAGAGGATTGGACATGAAGAATGGTCTTTTGAAGAACCCTTTGAAGGGATGTTGTTGGCTGAGGAGTTTCATTTTTGCCGCGAGAAAGTTTTTCAAGGTGCGTATTAAAAAAGTTTTCTATCCTACTTTTTAGTCTCTCGAGATCTCCACCACAGGCAGTAATAACCTCTTCGCCCTTTTCGTGATGGATAATTGCAAAAAGTAGATGTTCTAGAGATAAATATTCATGGTTTCTAAGGTGCGCCTCTCTTGCGGCTGCACCAAGCATAAGTTCTACATCTTTGCTAATCATTCTTATAATACCTTCCGTTAAGCTCTTTCCATTGTGGCAAGTAAGGGGAAGCCTGCTTCCCTTGCCAGTTTATGGACTGTATCAACCTTTGTCTCTGCAATTTCTGCAGGATAAATGCCACATACACCAATGCCCTTGTTGTGCACATGGAGCATTATGGCTGTTGCCTCTGAGGGTGTCTTATGAAAGACATCCTCTAGAATCTTTACTACAAAATCCATTGTGGTGTAATCATCATTGTGTAAGAGTACCTTGTATTTTGGAGGCTCCTTAATTTCGTCTTTAGTTTCATGTCTTTCCTTAATGTAAATAAGACCATTAGACATAAACCTGTCTAAACCTCCTTTTTTACAAGATGGATCAAAAATTCCTTGTTCCCTTTGGCCCCCAAAATGGGGGAAGAAATCAACCCCTTTACATTAAGGGAGAGTTCTTTTTTAAAAAAGGTAACAAGTTCGTCTATCACCTGCTCATGAACCCTTGAATCTCTGATTATGCCACCCTTTCCAATCTTTTCTCTTCCTGCCTCAAATTGAGGTTTAATGAGTGCAACAATCTGAGCATTATCCTTTATAAGTCTTACAACACTTGGGACTACTATTTTAAGTGAAATAAAAGATGTATCAATAGTTGCTATATCTAGTTCCTCTGTAATAAGTCTTGGATCAAGATAGCGAATATTTGTTCTTTCAATGTTAATTACATCTTTTCTGTTTCTAAGTCTCCAATCCAATTGGCCATAACCTACATCAACTGCATATACCAATTTTGCTCCGTGCTTTAAAAGACAGTGGGTAAAACCACCTGTTGAAGCCCCGACATCTAGGCATATTTTTTCACTTACCTTTATCTCAAAATGTCTCAATGCCTTTTCTAGTTTTAATCCAGCCCTGCTAACATAGGGGCAACCCTTGTCCTTTAAAATAATCTCATCATCAAGATTAACAAGATGGCCTGCCTTTGTTACAGGTTTCCCATTAACCCATACAGCTCCAGCCATTATAAGAGCTTGGGCTTTAGAACGGGTTGGAACAATCCCTTTTTCCTTTAATATCAGATCAAGTCTTTGCTTTTTCTTTGCCATCAAAATAAGATGTATGTTAAAATTATTTAAAATTAAATATAAATGGCTTTGGGGCTCATGGAAATGGAAATCACAAAGGAACAGGTAATAGAGGTATTAAAAGGTGTTAATGATCCAGAGCTTGGTAAATCACTTATTGATCTTGGAATGATAAAAGATGTAGAGATTTCAGGGAATAATGTCAAGGTGAAAGTTGCCCTTACAATGGCTGGCTGCCCCCTTAAATCAAAAATAAAGTCCGATGTTGAAGAAGCCATATCACGTATCCCAGGTGTTGGTGAAATAAAGGTTGTTTTAACCACAATGACATCTGAAGAAAGGGCAAGGATATTTGGTCAGGCGCCTTCTGAGATGGAAGGCATGAAGGGTATCAAAAATGTGATTGCTGTGGCAAGCGGAAAGGGTGGGGTAGGGAAAAGTACCATTTCCGTAAATCTAGCCATTGCCCTTGCAAAAATGGGATACAAAACAGGGATTCTTGATGCAGATATGCATGGGCCTGATATTCCTATAATGTTAGGCATAAAAGAAAGACCTGTTGGCTCAAGGGGGATGCTCCTTCCCCTTGAAAAATACAATGTGAAGATGATTTCAACAGGGGTGTTGGCAGGGGAGGGCACCCCTATTGTCTGGCGGGGGCCCTTGGTAAATAAGGCAATAAAGGAGTTTTTGGGCAGGGTCCAGTGGGGGGAACTTGATTTTCTTGTGGTCGATCTTCCCCCTGGGACAGGTGATGCGCCCTTGACAGTTGCCTCAACCATTCCAATTAAAGGCGCGATAATTGTCACAACTCCACAAAAGGTTGCTCTTTCAGATGTTAGAAGGTGCATAGGGCTATTTTTGAAAAATAAAATCCCAATAATTGGAATTGTGGAAAATATGTCCTATCTAAAGATTCCAGGGCAAAACGAGGTAATGGACATATTTGGAAAGGGAGGGGGCGAAAAGATAGCAAAGGCCTTTAAGGTTCCACTCCTTGCCCAGATCCCAATAGACCCCGAAATCAGGAAGGGTGGAGATGAAGGAAGGCCCATAGCCACTAAGGAAGGTACAGAATCGGCAAAGATATTTCTTGATCTTGCCAAAAAGGTTGCAGACTCTGTCTTATCCGTGAAGAAAAATGCCTGAATATAGTCACAAAAATCTGGCTAAAGAAGAACTATTTGATCTGATTGTAGAAAATTTTCCAGTTGGTCTAATAGTAATAGATGAAAAAGAAAAGATAATTGAGTTTAATCCAGCAGCCCAGGAGATTACTGGTTTTAAAAAAGAAGAGATAATTGGGAAAAACTGCCAAAAGATATTTAATTGGGTTCCATGCAGGCTAAAACATGTAGAAAAGGATATTAAAAACCTCTCTTCAACGGCAAGTACCTCCATTGCCATCCATATCGAAGGCATAATTAACCATAAAGACGGACATGAAATACCTATCCGGTTTACTGCAGCTCCCCTTATAAAAAATGGAAAAGTTATAGGAGCGATTGCCATATTTAGAGATGTCACCCAAGAAAAACAGCTTGAAAGGCACAGAAGGGTGTTAATCTCTATGTTTGCCCATGACCTTAAAGGCCCTCTAGCTATTGCTGGAGGCCTTTTACTTAGGATGAAAAATGGAAAGGCCGGGGATCTTACTTCAAAGCAATCTCAATATCTAGAAACAGTCATTAAAGAGATTTCAAAGGTTGAAAAATATATAAAGAGTTTTCTTGATATTGTTAGAATGGAGGCCGGGCAGATAAGCCTTTCAAAGGAGCTTTGTGATGTGGTAAGCCTTATTACTGAGGCAGTTGAAAGGATAAATATTCAAGCAAGGGAAAAAGAAATAGAAATAATTACTGATATACCAGATGAATTGCCGCTCCTTTATGTTGATAAAGAACAAATCCATAGGGTGTTATATAACATTCTTGATAATGCAGTTAAATATTCTCCAAAAGGATCTAAGGTGATAATATCTTGTGAAGATAGGGTCGAATCCTTGCTCTTTCGTATTGAAGACAATGGCCCAGGAATCTCAAAAGATGATTTGCCATATATCTTTGATCCATTTTACAGGGCGAACTATTCAGAAAACATTGAAGGGACTGGAATAGGTCTTGCCATTGTAAAAACTATAGTGGAGGCCCATGGTGGAAAGGTATGGGTCACAAATAAAAATGCCCCTGAACATGGTGCTATTTTCATTTTTTCACTCCCCAAAATTCAACCAGAAAAGGGCTAAAGGATCGGACTTTTATCTCCGATACATAAAATGATATGGCAATCTGCGATCTTGATGAGATAAAAAACAAGAATATTCTGGGTAAACAGGCCTTTTTAATAGATGCCCTAAAAGAGATCGAAAGAATCAGAAGATTTGGGCACAGAGCCACTTTTCTGTTGATTAAACCTCATATTAAAAACAACGAAAAAAAAGAATATTATATTAAAAATATATATTCATCTATTAAAAATGAATTGAGGGCATGTGATTCTGTTTACCTTTTTTCTGAAGACAGCTTCGCTGCCATACTTCCAGATACACATGAAGGTGGAGGTGAAAGTGCTGCCCTTAGAATAAAAAGAAAGATTTCCAAAATTTTTATAGAAGAAGGTGAGGAATTGGCATCTGACATAGGAGTGTTATGCGTCGGTCCTGAGAAACATTTTTCTTTAGCAGATCTTTTGGAGGATCTGGAAAAAGATCTTTTAAGGGATCAAAGATGCCAAAATTTATTAGTTCAAGAACAGATTGAAAAACCCCTTATATTAATTTTAGGAGGGTTGGAAGACTTAATTCCTCTGCTTAAAAAACGATTTGGTTATGCCTATGATATTAAGTTATTAAAGGAAGACACTGATAAGACTTTATTAAAAAAGGCCAAATTTATTCTTATTGAAGAAAATTTTTCTTACAATCATGAAAAAATACAAAAAAACAGTTACTTAAAAAATAAAATTGAATTATTTTTTAAAGATAAGCGGCTCTTTTTATTC
>JALXCD010000163.1 GCA_026991135.1 Deltaproteobacteria bacterium
AATGGAAAAGCACCATGTAAATGTTATGGAAAACACCAAAAAGACCAGAAATTTAATGGGCTAAATAGTCTTGTTTTGGGATGGTTTTATCAAAGCCAAATCTGAAATTGGATTTTTAGAGGTTCCCAAAAGTTTTAACTGTATTTGATAACATTACTTGATTCGCAATATATTTATGGTTATAAGCCCAACAATTTTTGAATTAAAGCGCCTTTTTCAGAGGTCTCATAATAGTATAACAAGGCAGTCTAGGGAAAAATGAATATAGATTCCTATTCCTTTGGTAGAATAACAGTTGACGGGAAAAATTATACAAATGACATCAAGATAATAAATGGAAGACTTGTCTCCAACTGGTGGAGGAAAGAGGGGCATTTTCTTCAACTTGAGGATATTGAAGATATCCTTTCAGCCGAACCAGAAGTTCTAATCATAGGCACAGGGGCTGCAGGTGTGATGAGGGTGGACTCAAGGCTGCTCCATGAGGTTGAAAAAAGGAACATAAAGGCACATGTCCTTAAATCCGCCGAGGCAGTGAGGCTTTTTAATGATCTATCAAAGAAACTTGGCCCCGAAAAGGTAAGTCTAGCCATTCACCTTACATGCTAGATTCACCCCCCTCGATTTTAATTGCTGGGACAAAAAGCGGCTGCGGAAAGACTACCCTTTCCCTAGGGCTCATGGCAGCCCTTAGGGAAAGGGGCCTTGATGTGGCCCCTTTCAAGGTTGGCCCTGATTTTATTGACCCTGGCCTTCACGAAGTCATTTGCAAAAGACCTTCCTATAATCTTGATACGTGGATGAATGGGCCTTCTGTTGTTAAAAAAACCTTTACGGATGCGTCCAAAGGTTCAGATATTTCAATAATAGAAGGTGTTATGGGGCTTTTTGACAGTGCAACAGGGGACATTGAGCTTGGCTCAAGCGCCCATGTTGCAAAGGTGGTAGAGGCACCGGTCTTGCTTGTAATTGACGCAAAGAGCATGGCACGAAGTGTGTGCGCCCTTTTAAAGGGATTTCTTGAGTTTGATAGAGAACTTAGGTTTTTGGGTGCTATCTTTAATAATGTGTCAAGCAGCCGGCATAAAAGGATTATTGAAGAGGCAATTAAGGATATTAAGTTGTCATTTTTTGGATTTTTACCCTTGAATAAAGATTTAAAGATACCTTCTAGACACCTTGGACTCCATACAGGCCTTGAGGCAAAGAGCTATCCGGATCTTTTAAAAAGACTTTCAAAATTTATTGAAGAAAATCTTCATGTAGAAGGGCTTTTGGATGCAGTTGGCATAAAAATAAGGAGAGAGTCAACAAGGCTTAAACCCAAAGAAAAGGAGACAGATAAGGAGAAAAGGCCCAAGGCAAAAGGTGGGCCAAAGATTGTTATCTTTTATGACAAGGCCTTTTGCTTTTACTATCAGAGAAATATTGACCTTTTAAGGGAATCCGGTGCAAGGATTCAATTTTTTTCAGCCCTTTTGGAAGAATGCCTTCCAGAAGATATCCACGGAATCTATATAGGCGGTGGGTATCCAGAGCTTTACGCATTTGAGCTTTCAAGTAAAAAGGCCCTAAAGGGGCAGATAAAGGCACTTTTTGAAAAAGGTATTCCCATACTTTCTGAATGCGGCGGGTTCATGTTTCTTGGCCAAGGGATACATTTGGAAAAGAGGTTTTATGAGTGGACCGGTCTATTCCCCTTAAGGTTTAAAATGGAAAAACGCTTTCAGGCCCTTGGATACAGAAAGGTTGTCCTGAAAAGGGATTGTGTCATTGGGAAAAAGGGGGATACAATCTTGGGCCATGAGTTCAGGTACTCAAGGCCCGAAAAAGATGAAAATGATGCCTTTAGCGCATTTGACTCAAGGGGGGAGAAGGTTGCAACACCAGGCTTTATATACAAAAACGCCTTTTCAAGCTATATTCACCTTCACTTTGACAGCAATTGGGAAATAGTTAAAAACTTTCTGGCCCACTCTAGGGATTTTCAAAAAAGTGCTTAGGGATCTAAAGGCCCTTTTAAAAGGGCACATCTATAAATGGGTAAACCTTGTAACAGCCTTTCCAAGGATAACACTTTTAATATCCTTTTTGCTTACTGTCCTTTTGGGATTTCATGCGAGCAGACACCTTGGTGTCATAACAGATACTGCTGTTATGCTTTCGGAAAGGCTCGAGTATCTCAAGGTCCACAGGCACTTCAAAAAGGAATTTCCACACTCTTATGACCAGGTAGTTATCCTCATTGAAGGGATTACTCCTGATATTGCAGTTGATGCAAGAGACAGGCTTGCAAGGGCCTTAAGGGCAAAAAAGAGGCTTTTTAGATGGGTGTATCTTCCGGGAGATGATAAATTTTTCAGGGAAAACGGACTTCTCTTTCTTGATACAAAAGACCTTGAAAGGCTTTCTGATAATCTGGCAAAGGCCCAGCCGATTCTGTCACGACTTGTTGAGGAAACAAACCTTACAGGCATTTTTTCCACCCTGACACTTGCTCTTAATGAAAAGAAAAAGGGTACGGAAATCCCCATTGAAAATGTTTTAAGAGAGCTCAATCACTCCTTTTCTGAGCTCAATCACGGAAGATTTTATGAAATGTCATGGATGAGTCTTATGTCAGAAGGGGTTGGAAGCCTTCCCAAAAGGCAGATAATAATATGCCAGCCATCCATAAATTATAAGACCATCCTTCCAGGAAAATCTGCCATATCAACAATAAGGGATATGGCCAGGGAGCTCAATTTAACTCCCTCACGGGGAGTTAGGATACTCCTTACCGGTGATATTCCCATGCAGTACGATGAGCTAAAAAGTGTTACCAAAGGGGCAAAGATGGCAGGAATCCTTTCCATGATTATGGTCAGCATTGTTTTGCTGACTGGTCTTGGCTCCTTTAGACTTGTCCTTGCGACCCTTTCCCCTTTGGTAGCAGGTCTCATCTGGACTGCATGGTTTGCAAGCATTGCAATAGGCCATCTCAACATGATCTCAGTGGCCTTTGCCGTTCTCTTTATAGGGCTTGGCGTTGACTATGCCATTCATCTTTCCCTGAGATACAGGGAGCTAATAAAACAGGGGAATGAATCCCAAAATGCGATATTGATGGCATGTCAGGATGTTGGTCCATCCCTTGTCCTTTGCGCCCTAACAACCAGTGTGGGCTTTTATAGCTTTATGCCAACAGACTTTTCAGGTGTGGCCGAGCTTGGCCTTATCTCAGGAACAGGGATGTTCATAGCCCTTTTTGCAAATCTCACCATCCTTCCGGCTGTTGTTGCCATTTTTCCTCTATCAGCAGATTATAAAAGAATCTATTATGTCACATCAGAAAGTCATCATCTTCTTTTAAGGGTCGTTGGGATTCCTTACAGGCATGGGAGATTCATAAGGGTATTAACCATAATTTCCACCTTTTTCTGCCTGTTTCTTTTGCCAAGGGTTCACTTTGACAGCAATCCGATACACTTAAGAGACTCTAGTGCAGAATCCATTATTGCCTTTAAAAAGCTTCTTGAGGAGCCACATGGTTCTCCCTGGAGTGTTGAAGACCTTGTAAAGACGCGGAAGGAGGCAGTTAAAAAAAAGGCCGCCTTTGAGTCACTTCCTCTTGTTAAGCACGTTTTGTGGATAGGATCTTTTATTCCAAAGGATCAGGATGAAAAGCTCGGTATAATTGAAGACATGGAGATGTTATTAGGTCCAATACTTTATGAGGATGTTAAGATAAAAAGGGGTGAATGGAAAAAGGAGTTCAATTCCCTCTTAGAGTTCAAAGATGCCCTTAGTGAATCCAAGGACCTTTTCAACAAAAAAGAGGAAAAGGAACTCATCTCCTCCCTTATCCAAAACATAAACTATTTTATTGGCCCTTTGAAAGAAAAAGATGAGAAGTTTGTCAAACTTGAGATTTCAAGATTGAGGGAGACACTTCTTGGCTCCTTTCCTTCAAGGATAAGATATCTCAAGGATTCACTCAAGGCAGGAGAGATAAAAGAAGAAGGACTTCCGCAAAACCTACGTTCCCAGTGGATTGGGAAGGACGGAAGTTACAGGCTCCAGGTGGTTCCCAAAAGGAATCCTGAAAATGACCGGGAGCTGATGTCCTTTGTGGATGCCGCAAGGAAGGTTGACAAAAATGTTACCGGTTATCCTGTCCTTGTTATTGAAGGTGGAAGGGCAGTGGTTAAGGCCTTTAAACAGGCATTTTGCTATAGTCTTTTTGCCATTCTTTTTTTACTATTGATTCTTATGCCAAAACGGACAGATGCTCTAATAATCCTTTATTCCCTGTTTCTAGCTGGGCTTTTTAGTGCCACGCTCATGGTATTTTTTGATATCCCACTAAATTTTGCAAATATCATAGCCCTTCCTCTGATCATGGGGATAGGCGTTGATAATGGCATTCACATTGTCCACAGGCACAGAAAGGCCCTTGAAAGTCCTTCAAGCCTTCTTCAGACAAGCACTGCCCGCGGCATATTCTTTAGCACCCTTACCACCATCTGCAGTTTCGGAAACCTTGCAGTCTCCCCACATGTTGGAATGTCAAGCATGGGGAAGCTTTTGACCATTGGAATAACCATGGCCCTTTTGACATCCATATTCATGATTCCTGCCTTTTTGCTTGTGAAAAGGAAGGACTAGATTTGGTTTTGTTTGCTGTAATTTTATAAATTTCCTTCCAAAAAAAATGTTCATCTAAAAAAAGAGAGGAAAAGATAGTGAAGATAAGAAGCAAAATAAAACAGATAAATCCAGTGTCATATTGAATCCTTGCCATATGAAGCATTTTAACAATTGTTACCAAGACACTTATCATATAGACTTCTAGCATTCCCCATTCATCTAGGTGTTTATAGGTCCTAAATAGATAAATGGTAAGGACTCCAGCCTTTGAAATGTATAGTTGAAATGAGACCTGTAAAAGAATAAGTAGCTTTAAAAGTGGCACAAAGATACTTGTTACAAAGACGGCAATTCCAGAAAAATAAAAGCCGCTGTTTACAAGGGCAATGGCACTATCCCATATGCTTCCGGATGATTCAAGACCGATTACGTCAAAGTCCAGAAGGGGCAAAAAGATGGCCGGGATAAAAAGCAAAAGGCCTGCAATACTCAAGGCCAAGGTCTTTTCAACTGTGTTTGAAACAGGGCTTATGAGATTTCGCCCACACCTTGGACAGAGAATCCTTTTGCCCTCTGTTATTGGAACATATCTTATTGCAAGGTCGCAATCAGGGCAGAGAATAATTTGGTCTTTTTCCAACTGGCTATCTATTTGAGGCTTCACCTTGTTTTTTCTCAGAGGCAAATTCACTTGCTACTTGAATACCTACCAGGCGGGCCAAGATCACTGCCATATAAAATTGTCCCACTATGGCCTCCATTTGGCAAAGTGCCATTGCCTTGTGGGTTTTTGGCAGAATGTCACCATATCCAAGTGTAGTTAGGGTTACAAAACTAAAATAGATGAATTGTTGTCGGATTTGCATCTCTGTATGTGCAGCTACGTTCAAGATTCCTTCAAAAGAGCCTGGACAAAAATATTCCAGACCTTCAAAGAATAGCCCCCATAGCATTCCAATAAAAAGATAAAGGCAAAGGGCTGCGAATATTAAGGGTGAATCCACCTTTTTTGCGCTAAAGATAAATTTTTTAAAACATTGAACCAGGACTCCAAAATAAGTGATAAGGACCATTAAACTAATTATCCTTGGGAAATTTAAAAGCTTAAAAGCTTCAAGCCAAAGTAAGATTAAGGCAATTGCAAGGATTATCACAGAAAAACGAAAATACTTAGTATATTGGTGTACCGTATAAACAGCAAAAAAAAGGACCAGTGATATAAAAAATGTAAGAAAAATTGATGCATGGGGAGCTTTTTCTAAAAAAGGAGCAATTAAAAGGTATAATATCAGCCATGACAGAAGATTGTGAAAGCTATATTTGAAAGGTATTTTTAGCCTCATGTAATGTCTCTGGCCTTGTTGTCCTTTAATATAATCTTTAAAAAGACAAACCCTGAAACACCGGCCAATATTGAGGCAATAAATATACTTAACTTGGCCTCATCTACCAACATGTTATCAGTAAAACAAAGTTCACTTATAAAAATTGACATGGTGAAACCAATTCCGCCAAGGCACCCTGCACCAAAGATGTGCTTTATGCTTATACCCTTTGGAAGGTCAGCAATCCTCGAAATGACAGAGATCCAGCTAAATAAGAATATGCCAAGGGGCTTTCCTAGGCACAAGCCAAATATTATGCCAAGACTGAGAGAGCCGGGAAAGTGCTCTAAAATGGTATGATTAATGGTAACACCTGCCGCAAAAAGAGCAAAAAGGGGTAAAACCACAAAGGCCTGAACAGGATGTAGATATTCTTCTAAATATACTCCAGGTGGCAACATATCCTGGCTTGCTAAATAGATTTTTTCCACAAGTTGCCATTGTCTTTTGTTTTTTGTAAGGCTTTTTCTTGTGATTTTTCCTAAGCCTCTAAGGTCCTGATAATACCTAGTAATGGCTTCAAAGTAATCTTCAGGGGCGGATTTCGGAGTAACCGGAATCAAAAGGGCTAGGAGGACTCCCGCTATTGTTGCATGTATCCCTGAAAACATGAAGCTTGCCCATACACCTATAGCTGGTCCCAGATAAAAGATTGGTCTTCTCGCCTCAAGCTTTATGGACAAATAAAAGATACCAAGGAAAATTGCAGCCCAAATAAGACTTATAAGGTGTATTTGACTTGTGTAGAAAAAGGCAATAACAAGAACTGCTATTAGGTCATCTACTATGGCCAAGGCAGTCAAAAACACCTTTAAACCAATGGGAACCCGGTTTCCAAGAAGCGACAATATCCCAATGGCAAAGGCGATGTCTGTGGCCATGGGGATTCCCCAGCCCGATGAAGTGATTCCCTTGCTGTTAAAAAAGTAATAGATTAATGCAGGAAAAAGGCAACCTCCTACAGCAGCAAAGACAGGAAGTGCGGCATCCTTAAGAGAAGAAAGCTCACCTAAAAGCACCTCTCTTTTAATTTCCAGTCCTACAACAAAGAAAAAGATGGTCATTAGACCATCCTTTATCCAATGGGCAAGACCCATCTGATAGGTCTTTTTGGCAAAAACAACACCAATATCTAAGTGGCTAAGATTATGATAAAGCTCTTTAAAAGGGGAATTAGCCCATACTATTGCCAAAATAGTGGCAATAATAAGGACAATACTTCCAGATACCTGTGAGTGTAAAAAACGTTCAAAAAAAGATTGATTGATCTTTTTATCCATGGGCTTAGTCCTAAAAAAAGGAGGCGGCTAAAGCCGCCCATGGTTATTTTTTATGGAAGGTGGACCTTAAGAGATGGCCACACTGCAAGGCCTGCTGCGGAGTTTATGACTTCCCCGTTTTTTTTGTTCAATGCAGTCTGTCCAAGGGCTGTTCTGATTATCACCTTTCCGCCACCTGAAATCCCACGCCATTTTTTTTCACCACCAATGATTTTGAATGAACCACTGGCTGCACCCATAATACCATTTGCCTCAAGTGTTGCATAGGCAATTTTGGTATCACCCTTTGATATGACACAATCAGCCTTTATCTTGGTCTTTTTGGAGTTTAAATTAATGTATTCCACACCTGGACACATAAAAATTGCCGCATCAAGATCCCCTGTGCCATTATCGATATACATAATGCCATCAAGGGAGCCAACCACCTTTACCTTGTTAGGTGCCACCTTATAGACCTGACCATGTGCTTGCCATGGCGCAAGAATTTTTACTACAATGTCTTCTGCCATGGCTTGACCAATAGCTAGCCCCATAATTAAAAGGGTCAAAATTCCAAGTTTCATCATGTGTTTCTTCATTACTCTCTCCTTTCTTTTTTTATCTTAAATTTATTTCTTTCTTGGCTCTTTGGAGCCATTCAAATCTCATATCATCTGGCATAAATATGAAAAATTCGCCCATTGCCCTTTGAACTCCCATGAAATCGATTAAAAAGTTGTAAACAGCATTTGCTGCATCGAGTCGCGCGTTGAGATACTGGTTTTGGGCATCTAAAAGATCTATGATATTTTTTATCCCATGGATGTATGCATCAGTTACAAGGTCAAGGTTTTTCTTGGCTGCCTCTTGGGCCTCCCTTGTAAGGCTTATTGACGGATAAGATGCTCGGGTTTTATTGATTGCTGACAGAACATTTTGGGTAATGGCCTCTATCAAGGAGTTTTTGTCAATCTTTAGCCTTGAAAGCTCTTCTTCAAGCCTGTTGGCCTTGGCCACCTGTCTTCCGCCTTCAAAAAGGGGGATCCTTGCAAAAACTCCAATGGTCCAATCTGTATCATCAAGAGGTGCGTGATCACGCCTTCCACTCCCATCCTGTGCAAAATAATGTTCTACATTCCAATCAACTGTAAAGGTTGGAAGCCATATCTCTCTTTTTGCTGCTACCTTGAGTCTTTCCTTTGCCTTTATTGCCGAATCGAAGACGTGGAGTTCAGGTCTAAACTTCATTGCCTCCCTTGCGGCAAATCTTTTAAATTTTCTAAGGTAAAGAGGATTTTCCATTAGCTCGAAATAGAATCTATCTCCTGCAATGAAAAGGGGGTCTTTAAGGGATGCCTCTTCTGGTAAAAAGGTCTCATCAAGGGGTCTATGAAGTATTCTGTTCAATGCCTCCATGGCATTCATGGTATCCGATTCTTTATAGAGGACCTGGCGCCTGTCGTTGGCAAATTTGGACTCCCATCTATAGACTTCATCAGGTCCCGCAGCTCCTGTAGCCACTTTTATCTGAGCCCTTTCTAAATTTGCCTTGGTAAGTGCTAGATTTTCCTTATAGATACGTTCTATGGTCCTTGCCCTCAAAATATTCAGATACGCAACTGCTGCATCATAGGTCACATCAAGTCTTACTCGTTGCTGTCTATATTTTCTTGCCTGTTGTAAATACTGTTGTGCCCTGTACTTGGCCCATTTTTCTTCTGAATATAAAAGAACCGAACCGCCTGCCGAACCTGTCCAGGCCCTTTCTGGGCTAGCTCCTGCTGTCATTTTGGCCCTATCTTGGTCAATGGCACTAAGACCGGTTTCTATGTCAACACGTGGGAGAAGACCTGCCATCTCTTCTCTTACCTTGTGTTCTCCTGCCTTTACCGTGACCTTTGCTGAAAGTAGTCGCAAGTTTGACGAAATGGCCTCTTCAACCGCTTTTTTGATATTTAATTTTCGCTTTATTTCCTTTACTTCTGTATTTATCAAGTTTGCACCTGTTAAAACCAAAAGGCTTGGATAGATATTAAGGCCTCTAGCAGTGGCCATATTGATGGTGAGATCCCTGGTTCTGACAAAGTCGATTTTCATCTTTTCAGGGCGAGCACCTTTTAAAATATCAATTATGGCAATTGCTGTACGCCTTGAAAGTGAAACGTCTTTGTCTTTTGGCTCGAGCCCTGCCAAAAGGCCAAGCTCCACCTGTCTTTCATCCCAGAGGGCAAAGGCAGGAAGCCTCTTTTTAATAAAAAAC
>JALXCD010000164.1 GCA_026991135.1 Deltaproteobacteria bacterium
TTATTATATTAATGTAAATTTTTTTTTCAAGAATTAGACAGTTGTAGCTGATTCTTATTATATTGTTGTATTGAACCATTTTGGATACTAGCTAATCCATTTTTTGGGGACTTAATCCAACTGTTTCTTGACGAGGGCTTCAATCTCCTATACTTTATAAGGTAATAATTTCTTTAGAACTTTTTCAATAATTATCTATTTATTAATATTATGAATTCAGGCTCTTTACTTCCCTATCTAAACGGAAAAAATTCTGGTATTAGGCTCGTCATTGACCAGGAAGAAATAATTAGTCAGTATTCAGGTGAAAGGTCATTTGTATTTAAACCAATTCTTGAAAATCATCTGTTCCAGATTCATTCAGCCAGTATATCCACAGACTTAAATGTTCCTTTAGAAAAAGTATTTTTACTTGTATCCAAGGATAATTATTCCCATAAAGAGCCTTTTCTAACAAATAAAAAAATCGATGAAATATGGGGAAAGACCTTTTCTTTTTATAAGTCTTCGTCCTTTGATTATTTGATTTTTTTCGGTGAACAATTTAGCTTTAATGGGAAATTAAAAAAGTTTAGCCCCCTTTTTTATTGTAAAAAGACTCATAGATACTTTATTCCTCCTTGTCCAAATTGTGGCACCATACTTGATATCGCCGAAGATGATCTCATTTTGGAACAAAATGGTCTGGAACCTTATACCTCTACCTTAGAGCGATATCTAATTTGCCCTAACTGTTTGGGTAAGGGACAATTTTTATTTTTTAAAAATAAAAAAGACATAAATAATAGAGGAAAGGTCTTAGGTTTTCCTGACTTATTATTGTCTTGGAAAAGGCTCTTAGAAGAAAGAATTGTGTCAGGTGGCCTTCCATGTTTTGAGTGTAATGAAAAGACTTTTTGTTTTGGTGGTGACAGGGCAATTTTAGGGCGCATAATTCCCTTTTCATTTTATCCTTTTTATTTATTGGCGTTTAAATCTCCAACATACCATGTTAAGGATTTTCTATCCTTGGTCTCTGGATTTAATAGAGAAAAAAACAATAAACTAGAATTTTTTTATCATGAGGATTCTCCCCAAAGATTTTTAGAAGTACTATTTTTAAAATTGGTACTTTTAAAAGCTGTGTTTAATGAGCTTTTTTTAAAAGCTCAACCTATCACACGTAGCATCTTCGACCTTTTCGAAAAGATATGGATAAAGGTTCCTGAGGCATCAGAATTTTTGCCTAAGATATGGGGGTTTTATCCAATAATAATTGGCTTAAGTGGAGATGGAATAAGTAGCCACCTGTTATTTCAACAGCCAGTCAATCATTTGTTATATCAATTTGGAATTTTTTGGTTTACTGTTTTGGGAGCAAACTGTGAGAAAAATTTAAAAAAAACAGAGGAGATGCTAAACAAACTAAGAGGTTTTATTGATGAAGGAATAGATACCTTTTTTGATCAGGCAAATCAACTCACTAGCACCTATTTCCCTTACTCTGTGATTTGGTCTCAGGAAAAACTCCCTGAGATTCCTAAAACCTATATAGAGATATGGGATAAGACTATAATGATAGGATTAAAGTGTATGGAAAAATCCCTAAAGAGTGAAGTGGAAATAGATTTGATCAAAGATGAAATAGATAGCCTCCTGTTGGACTTAAAATGTAAAATGATAAACAAAGAAATCGTTAAAACACAGCCAACCACAGAGGAGAGTAAAAAAGGAATTGATCTTCGCATTGCTGAAATATTATCGACAATTTCAAAAAAATGGGAAAACAATATCAAATTAACAGAGAAATCAAAAGGAGTACATAAAGCACCCTCTATTAAGGATGTAAAGAAAGAAAAGGAGATATCGGATATTTCTTTGGAGGAAACACTTCCCCTTGATTTTGAACGCACACATGAAGAAGAGGAACTGCCAGAAACAGTTATTATTTCTTCTCGCACTATGGTTCCTGGTGATAAATCGATCTTTATTCAAAAGGAACAAATTCCTGAAGAAGAAGTGTTCAATGAACATGATAAACTAGATCAGGGACAAGGCAAAAAGGGCATGGATGAAGATGATGTTTTGGAAGAGACAGTAATACTTAGGCCATCAAGAGATGATAAATAATAAACCAATTGATCTAAAGGCAATTGCGAAAGAGCTTAGATCAATCTACAAACTTGACTCAAAAAATGCCCCTAAACTCATTGAAGCATATCTTGAGAGAGTCTTAAGTGATCTGACGTGGCAGGAAAGATATGAAATATTAAAAAAAATCCAGTCTTACTTTGGGTCAGGTCAACCCTTGGAAAAAATAAGCACTTTTGATAATACATCAGCTAAGGAAATGATTAACTTGATTCTTGGCAAGGACTTAAACCTTAAAGACATAAATGACGTTCAACTAAGAAAAAGGCTTTTTGATGCCTTCAATGCCCTTTTTGAAAATATAAATCAAATACTTTGGGTTATAGATAGTACCCTCCTCGGAAAGGGGAGAGAAACTGTAACCATAAGACATGTAATTGGAAGTAGTTTACAAGATGATGGTCGGTCAATGGAAGAATATCTTAAAAAGATAAAGGTATCTTTTCTTGTTTGTCATAAAGCATTCCAAATCGCAGCTTCAAATCTCATAAATAAAATACTTAAGGAATTGAATCCTAAAAATATAGAAGATGAGATGTCTAAGGGGCTAAAATTTGGACCTTTAAAAAAGGCAGAGTTTTACGATAGATTTGTAGAAAAATTTATTGAGCTCGAAAATTGGGTGAGGTCCGGAAAATTTCTTCAAGAGCTTTTAAGGGAATTTGAAAACGAATGTCAAAAGATGTTTTTGGAAAGGGGCTTAAGTTTCGATGAAAAATAGGAAACGCAGATAC